>DATHWA010000392.1:0-7140 GCA_035461025.1 Gillisia sp.
AAAAACATTCGTGCTTTCGTGCCTAAAATAAGAACCAGGAATCAAGAAACAAGAGACAAGGGATGCGAGGGACAGGAGAAAACCCCAAACCCCAAACAACGAACAAAATAATAGAAAAGAGAACAGAGAACGGAAAAGGGAAAACGGTAAACGGAAAACAGAAAACAAAAAATACATTCGTGCATTCGTGGCTAACCTAAAAACCACAAACACCAAACACCAAACACCAAACAACAACAATGAACCGTGTAGTAATAACCGGAATGGGAGTGGCGGCACCGAATGGGGTTGGTTTGAAAGCGTTTGAAAAAGCCTTACGAGCCGGTACAAGCGGCATACGATTTTTTAAGGAGCTGGAGGAGCTTAAATTCAGCTGCCAGATAGGAGGGAAGCCGGAGATTCCCCAGGAAATGCTGGAGAAATATTTTACCCCGTTGCAGCTACGCGGACTTAACAGCAGCGGTATCGTCTATGGCGTGATTGCAGGTATGGATGCCTGGAAGGACGCAGGATTGGAACCGGCGGCGGAAGATGAAGCCGCTTATGACAGCGGGATAATTTTTGGTACGGGAATTCTGGGTGTGGATAAATTTCGTGAGGGCATTTATTTAATAGATGCCGGGAAAACCCGAAGACTGGGAAGTACTACCGTGATACAAACAATGGCCAGCGGCATTAGTGCTTACCTGGGAGGAATCCTGGGTTGTGGCAACCAGGTTACAACCAATTCCTCTGCCTGCACCACCGGCACAGAAGCTGTGTTAATGGCCTATGATAGAATTAAGTCCGGGAAGGCAATTCGTATACTTGCTGGAAGCTGTGGCGAAGATGGGCCTTACGTGTGGGGAGGATTTGACGCGATGCGTATCCTGCCTGGAAATTATAATGATGATCCCGAAAAAGCTTCAAGACCCTTGAGTGCATCTGCCAGCGGATTTGTTCCCGGCAGCGGTGCCGGCGCCTTGTTAATGGAAGATTATGATACAGCCGTTTCCCGTGGGGCAAAGATCTATGCAGAGGTACTTGGAGGGGAGATGAACAGTGGAGGCCAGCGCGCCGGTGGTAGTATGACAGCAGCAAATAGTGAAGCTGTACAACGCTGTATCACAAAAGCCATTAAAAATTCCGGAATTGGCCCGGAAGACGTGGATGTAATTAACGGACATCTTACCGCCACCACGAGGGACAGTGTGGAAATTGAAAACTGGGTAAAGGCTTTGAAAAGGGGAGGAGAGGACTTTCCTTTTATAAATTCTCTTAAAGGTATGACGGGCCATTGCCTTGCTGCCTCCGGAAGCATTGAATGTGTGGCTTCTGTGTTGCAACTAAAGAACAAATTTATTTTCGGGAATGTGAACTGTGAGGATCTGCATTCTGAAATTGAAAAACTTATAGATCCAGCTAAAATTCCACGGCAAACTTTTGAATCCCCCGGGAAAATTAATATTCTGGCGAAAGCCAGTTTTGGGTTTGGAGATGTTAATGCTGTGGTTGTATTTAAAAGAATTTGATAAATTACCTCTGGTAATTAGAATAGATAATTAATAAGTGAAAATAATGAGCAACAACGAGATCCTTGAGAAATTAAAAACTATCGTGACCCCATATGCGCAGGAGAAAAGCGGACTGGAAAATTTCAGCGAACAAACAGATTTCATCAATGACCTGAAGGTAAACTCGGCCAACCTGGTTGATGTAGTGCTGGATGTGGAAGATGAATTTAATATCGAGATAGATAATGATTCGATGGATGGAATGCTCACTGCCGGGGATGCCCGGGAGATCATACAGCGCAAAATGGCCGCAAAATGATTGGAAATGATATTGTAGACCTGGAAGTTGCTGAAAGAGAAAGCAACTGGAGACGGCCCGGGTATTTGCAAAAGATCTTCAATGTAGAAGAACGACTGCAAATAGAAGCCGCTCAAAATCCAGATCTTTTAGTCTGGACATTCTGGTCTATGAAGGAAGCTGCTTATAAAGCTTATCAACGAAAATTTGGCTTAGGAAGGAGTTTTAATCCTTCAAAAATTTCTTGTTGCATTAGCATAAAAGAGAATACTTCAGCTTCAGGAAAAGTAAGGATAAACCGTTCAACTTTTATTACCAAAACCAGCTTTAAAGAATCATACGTTCATACAACTGCCAACTCTTCAGAAGCAAAAAAAGTGGTCAGCAAAATTTATCCTTCCGCAGAAAATGTAAAAGAACTTTTATTAAAGGAAATTTCAGTAAAAATGGGCTATCCGCTCTTATCCGTCAGCATAAAAAAAGACAGGAGTTCAGTTCCCATTTTAATAGCGGACGACCAAAAAATCAACCTCCCCTTCAGCATCTCCCACCACGGAAAATTCAGTGCATTTTCCCTGCCGTTAATGAAAGATTAAAAACTCGTTAAACAGTATTAAATGCACTTGATAAAATAAGTCACCGTTGTAAATTGATTCTCTAATCCTAAAACTTATAAATTTTATGAAGACGGTAGATAAAATGGAAATAATACACAGCCAGAGTGCAGAATTTATTATGCAAGGTGAAACAGGGAAATTCTTAAAACTTATTCCCGATACTTTTGTTATTAAAGGAGGAGAAAGAGATGGAGGCGTACACCAGGGGTATGCGATAAGACATATAAACCGAAAGGACATGATCCTAATTGATGTTGTTGAAGAGGCAACTAAAGAGGCGGTGAAAAAGCTTGTTAAAGACGGTTATACTATCAAGGGAATTCTAATTTCCAATCATCTTGTTTACAAAACAGCATATGGGGATGTGAAGACATTAAGCGAAGATGCCGGTGGTGCTCCCGTATTTATGCACCCAAGGATTTCTCCTAAAGATGGTGATACATTAAAGGATATAACAGGAAGACACGATATTATCAAGCATTTTGGACTTACTATAACAGACCTTCCGGGGAATGGAGGAGGATCTGTCCTTATATATTCTGATATTAATGACGGAATGTTATTTACCGGTGCAGATGCTGATGGTTCTCCTTATGATAGTGACCTCAATACTTTTACCCGGGGAAAACTGGACAGTAAAAATGATGAATACGGCCTTGCTGAAAGCTGGGGAGCATATGTAATGTCTTTCAGTTATTTGTTTCCGCTTAAAGGCAAGCCTGCATTTAATATTGATGAAGGCCAAAGAACAGATATCCTGGCAAAATTAAGCCGTATCCAGGAATAAATATTACCTGGCTAATTTACAGCTAATTAAAATGGGGGACTATTTCTAAAGTATTCTCACATCATTCACAATTTTATCAAAACTCCTGCTATGGAGAAGAAAATAAGATTCAGCTTGGTGTTTGTAGAGTGTTTTTCGAATAGTCCCATATTTATTTTTAATACTTCTTCAATTTTTTTAGGTCTTTTTCCAGGGTTATTACAGTTTCTCCGGGCATCAAGGCTGGGTTCCGGGATTAAACGCCACGATTGATTTCTTTAATTTTTTCTGAAGGGTTAAATTTTAATCTGAATTGAAGATGCTTCAAAGAAAGGGGAGGAACGTATAAGATATTGTTAAACACTCGTCCCAATCTATTTAAAAATTATATTTTAAAGCATAAAAAATAAACTATGCGAGCATTGAATGTTACACAGAAGTTGATTAAGGAACACCTTTTACACGGGGAAATGACCCCCGGCAATGAAATAGGAATAAAAATAGACCAGGCTTTATTACAGGATGCCACAGGTACACTTGTACAATTAGAGCTGGAAGCAATGAGCCTGAAAAAGGCAAAAACAGAAGTTGCGGTACAGTATGTAGACCACAACCTTCTTCAAACAGATTTCAAAAATGCAGATGATCACGCTTTCCTTTTATCTGCTTCCCAAAAATTCGGATTATGGTACAGCAGGCCCGGGAATGGAGTTAGCCATCCCGTGCATATGGAAAGATTTGGAAAACCCGGAAAGACAATGGTAGGAAGTGATAGTCATACTCCTGCGGCAGGTTCTTTAGGAATGCTGGCCATTGGTACGGGAGGCCTGGATGTGGCAGCGGCCATTGCAGGACAACCGTATTTTGTGAAAATGCCGAAGGTAATGGGGGTAAAACTCACAGGTAAACTTCCTGATTGGGTAAGTGCTAAGGATGTGATCCTGGAAATGCTTCGAAGATATGACGTTAAAGGAGGTGTTGGTAAGATCATAGAATATTACGGGGATGGCCTTAAGAATTTGAGCGCTATGGACCGTCATGTTATAGCAAATATGGGAGCTGAACTGGGAGCAACCACGACTGTTTTCCCTAGTGATGAAGAAACAAAAAGATTTTTAAAACAACAGGGCAGGGAAGAAGACTGGAGGGAGATCCTTGCAGATGAAGGCTGTGAATATGATGAGCACGATGAGATTTTGCTGGATAAACTTGTGCCACTTATCGCCAAACCAACCAGTCCGGGGAATGTTGTTCCGGTAAGTGAAGTGGCCGGCAAGGAAATTAGTCAGGTGGTAATAGGTTCTTCTGCGAACCCCGGATTAAGGGATTTCTGGATCGCCGGGGCTATTATGAATGGCAAAACAGCTCACAACAATGTTTCTTTTGATATCAACCCAACTTCCAGGCAAATCATTCAGAATATGATAGAGAACGGGACCTTTGGAAACCTGATTACTGCAGGGGCAAGATATCACCAGTCCGGCTGTATGGGATGTATTGGAATGGGACAGGCGCCTGCTTCTAATACTATAAGTCTAAGGACTATGCCTCGAAACTTCCCTAGCCGTAGTGGAACCGAAGATGACCAGGTATACTTGTGTAGCCCGGAAACAGCAGCAGCATCTGCTCTTACCGGAAAGATCACAGATCCTCGCGACCTTGAAAAGCTTTATAATATGACCTATCCTCACTTTGAGGAACCGGAATTACAGATCATCCATACAGATATGCTGGTGGCACCACCGGAAGATGGTTCCAAAGTACAGCTTAAAAGAGGGCCTAATATCAAAACCCTACCGGAAATTGAACCGCTTAAGGACAGCTGTGAAGTCCCTGTTTTGCTTAAAATGGGAGATAATATATCTACAGATGAGATCCTGCGGGCAGGAGCAGAGGTACTACCATTTAGAAGTAATTTACCTGAAATAAGTAAATACTCTTATTCTGTTATAGATGACAGCTTTTATGACCGTGCCCAGCGAAGTGAACAAGAGTATGGCGGTCACATAGTTGTGGCGAAAGACAATTATGCCCAGGGGTCAAGCCGGGAACATGCAGCACTGGCACCAAAATATTTAGGACAAATTGCCGTAATAGCAAATTCCTACGCTCGTATCGCATGGCAAAACCTGGTAAACTTTGGTATACTACCACTGGAATTTATTGATGTAGCAGATCATGATAAGATAGACCAGGGGGATCTCGTGAGTTTTTCCAATCTTAGGGAAGATGTAAAGAATAGGAAGAACATTAGGGTTAAGATCGAAAAAAAGAACAGTCCCGGTACTACAGAAGTTATTGAAACTAAACATTCCATGAGCAACAGGCAAATAGAGATACTCTTAAAAGGAGGAATAATTAATGAATTTAAAGCAAGGCTTACCAATGAAGAAGTGGATGCAGTAGAGAAAAATACTGTGACCGGCAATGAAAGAAGCCAGATCAAGTAGGAATTAGCCCGTTTACTTGAAGAAAAAACCCTTCCAGGAAATCCTGGAAGGGTTTTTTGCTACCATATATAAAGCAGGTCTTAATAAGCCTTCATTTGGCCTTTTCGTTTTTCCAGCTGTTTTTGAAGATCTTTAATGGTCTCTGTGGCTGCAGCCTCAAAGGATTCCTCATTGGATTCTGCAAATACAAGAGGGCCTGGGCCACTTAGGTTGATGTTGCATATATAGCCTTTTGGATCCTCGGGCTCGTGCTTTTTGAACTTAACTTCAGCACTTATGAGCCAGTCATATCGGTTTTCAAGTTTATCAAGTTTCTTTTGGGTAAATTCTTCCAGACTCTCGCTTCGGTCTAATTTTACATACTGAAATCTAGCATCCATATATTTAAATTTTAATTCACGACAATTAAGGGAATTTGAGCCGAAGGAACAAGTCTATTAGGCCTTTCTTAGCTATTTTTTAAGATTGTCTTTAGGAAAGGATCAGCGAGAAATTTATGTAGACTTTCGTACTTCTGGTATTTAAGCTATTGTACGAAGGAACTCCCATAATTTTTGTAATTTAAACCAACCAATTAAACATGGGGTTTAAGTTGAACAGTATGAAAAGAGGATTAAAAATGAGGTCAGTTTTTACAGCTTTGGCTGTCATTATGCTGTATATTTCCTGTGGGAGTGTAGATAGAAAAACCCTGAAGGATTATGATGAGCTGCAGGAGGCTATTGCCTCCAAAACTTTTGAGATTGAGCATCAGTGGGCACTGCCACTGGGTGGCGGAATGATAGACCTCATAGGGAATCCCAATTTTATAAGGATAGACAAAGACAGCGTAGACCTGTACCTGCCGTATTTTGGAGTAAGACACGGTGGCGGCGGATTCAACAGCCACGAAGGTGGCCTTATCTACAAAGGCGAGGCTAAAAACTTTAGCGTGACAGAGGAAAGCAAGCGCAAGCGTATTATTAGATTTGAAGGCAGGCAGGACCAGGATCAGTTAAGGTTTTCCATTACTGTTTTTCCTGATGGGAGTGCAAATACAACTGTGATGATGGCGCAAAGGCAGACGATTGCTTATAGAGGAACGGTGAGGAATCTTTCTTCTTCGGAATAGAAACAAGAAATAAGAACCAAGAATCAAGAATCAAGAGACAAGAAACAATTGAGAAGACTCTAGAGTCTGGAGTCTAGACTCTAGATTCTATACAGAAGACACTTTCTGAGGAAATAGAAGAGAGAGAAGAGAATAGAGAGAAGAGATGGATTTCGGAAGCCTTCCTGTTTTACTATAAATGCTATTTTACATAATATAAATTATAGGACAAATGTATGTGTATGATTCTTGAAGAGAGTCTGCACCGCTGGCGCTACTAGAATATAGAGTCTGGACCAATAATCTTATAATTTTAGAACGCCTTTCATTTCCCCTTCTTATATATTTATTTAATGTCCCCCAATTTTATAACGCATCACCAACAGGAAATTCTGAATTGAATTCGGCGTTTGAAATTTAGCGTTT
>DATHWA010000393.1:0-5964 GCA_035461025.1 Gillisia sp.
GCAGGATGACAAAAATGAAGAAAAATACACAACGGTAGCCATAGTGACTTTCCTTCGTCATAGATCCTTTGCCTCCCGAAAAAGGGCTCTGCAGGATGACAAAAATAGAGGTCAATCCTCAAAGGTAGCCACGCGAATCGCAAGAAATCCTTTATTGCCCGAAAAAGTGTTTTTGCAGGATGAAAAATTTTAGAGCCAGGTTAAACCCTAAGTAGGAGCAAAAAAAAAGCTCCTTAGTTTCCTAAGGAGCTTGAAAAAGGGTGGAAGACCGGGTTCGAACCGGCGACCTCCTGAACCACAATCAGGCGCTCTAACCAGCTGAGCTACAACCACCATTTATTTGCGGTTGCAAATGTATATTATTTCTTTAATTCTTCAAAGAAAAAAAGCAAATTAAATTAGATCAAAAATGGAATTTACTGCAGCATAGCGCTCTACAGTAAACCCCTCCGCGTGATCTGTTCCTATTAATCTTCCCAGGTCCCTGGCCCTATAGGTAATACTATCGAAAAAATTATCACTGGAAATAGGAGTACTGGGCTCTTTACTGTTTTCATCATAAAATTGTGTTTTGTAAGCTTTTACCGCTGCAAGCTTTTTATCCATATACCCCGAAATATCTACTACCACATCCGGCTCAAGGTTTTTCCACTGTATATAATGATAGACAAGCTTTGGCCTCCACGCCTCCTGCACCTCCCCCTCATAAGTAGTCTCTACCTTTCTTAGTCCGCTTAAAAAACAGGATTCACTCACCAGTTTTGCGGCTCTCCCGTGGTCAATATGCCTATCTTCCACAGCATTGCACAAAACAATTTCAGGCTTATATTTCCTTAAGATCTTGATAATCTCAAGTTGATGGGCTTCATTATGGATAAAATAGGCATCCCGAAAGCCCAGATTGTGACGCATACTAACTCCAAGAATTTCGGCAGCCGCGGCAGCTTCTTCCCTGCGGGTTTCGGCTGTACCCCGGGTGCCCATTTCACCACGGGTAAGGTCCAGAATTCCAACTTTTTTTCCTCTATCTACTTCTTTTGCAAGGGTACCGGAACAACTTAGTTCAACATCATCCGGGTGTGCCCCTACTGCGAGTATGTCTAATTTCATTCTATCTTTAATATTAATTTTTATTTTGTTTCCTCCTGATATTCAGGATGGATGATTTTTCTAATGAAAGTTAAATGTGAGCTAAGCTTTCTCAAGCGGTCAGTTCGAATTTCTTATTTCCATAGCGAAAATAGCTATGTTACGGGAACCATTTGAAATTGTAACTCCAGAGCACTTCACGATATTTTTTTTCCTTTCCTGTCAGTCAGGAAAAAACACTTGAAGGGACGGCAGAGTTTTTAAATGAAAAATACTAATGACAACTTAAGCTCTAACTTCTTTTAAGGCCTGTTCAATATCTGCAATCAGATCTTTTTTCTCTTCAATCCCCACAGAAAATCTTAGGAGCCCGTCCTTAATTCCCTGTTTCTCCCTTTCTTCAGGTGTTAAAAGTGAATGAGATGTTTTTGTGGGGGATAGAATAGTGGACTCCACCCCTGCCAGGCTCATGCTGGATTTTATAAGTTTTAGTTTTTTCTGAAAGAGATCGGCATCTAAACCATCTCTTAATTCAAATGAAAGCATACCTCCAAAACCATTCATCTGTTCCTTTGCAAGCTCGTGGTCCGGATGGGATTCCAGTCCGGGATAATAAACATTTGCCACATCCGGATGATTTTCCAGGTATCTTGCCAGCTTGCCTGCATTTTTGTTCTGGGCTTTTACACGAAGCCCCATGGTTTTGATACTTCTTTCCAACAACCAAACCGTATAATCACTAAGACTGCCTCCAAAATTCTTTGCCAGCTGGAATATAGTATCCATATGGTTTTGAGTAGAAATCACCGCTCCAGCAAGGATATCACTGTGGCCTCCCATATATTTTGTGGCAGAATGTATCACAATATCTATCCCGAACTTAATGGGATTTTGATTTACCGGGGAAGCAAAGGTATTGTCTATCATACTCACAAGCTTATGGCGTTTTGCGATATCTGCTACGGCTTTTACATCTGTAATGGTGAGTAATGGATTTGAAGGGGTTTCAATATAAATAACCTTGGTGTTATCCTTTATTTCAGCTTCAAAACTTTCCGGCTTGCAATCTGCTGTAAAAGAATATTCTATTCCAAATTTATCAAATTCCTCTACCACCAGGTTGCTGGTACCCCCATAAAGGGTGTTTTGAAAAACAACATGATCTCCTTTATGCAGGAAAGCCAAAAGGGAAGTACTTACGGCCGCCATTCCGCTGCCAAATATCAGGGCTTCCTCACCATGTTCCAGGGCAGCTATTTTCTTTGCAAGTCCTACCTGGTTTGGAGTATTAAAATACCGGGGATATCGCTTTACCTCCACATCTTCAAATGCGTAAGAGGTAGACATATATAAGGGAGAAACAGCACCTTTATACTGGGTGTCCTCAAGTTCACCGGCATGGGTACATACGGTGTTAAGACCGTGGGATTTTTGATACATAAAAATTGTGGGGTTATTTTTTAAAATCTGCCCCTAAGGTAAAATAATTATTCCAAAATGACCTCCAAGTTCACTCCTTCCTTTCGGCATTTTAATCAGGCCTATTTTAAACAAACCATTCTTTAAAGGCTGAAAGATGCTTAAATAGAGGGACTTTTTTATCTTTACTCTATGAAAGCATTATACACCAATATCAAGGACCTTGTACAGGTAAGGGAAGAATACATAGAGAAACTTTCAGGAAAGGAAATGAAAGAACTTCCTACCATCCAAAATGCCTGGTTATTAACTGAAAATGGTACTATAACCGACTACGGAAGGATGGAAGATCTTCCTAAATTCAGCAATATAAAACCTATAGATCTGGACGGAAGAATTGTCCTTCCCACCTGGTGTGACTCCCATACCCATCTTGTATATGCAGGAAACAGGGAACAGGAATTCGTAGATCGTATTAACGGATTATCTTATGAAGAGGTTGCAGAACGTGGCGGGGGAATTGTAAATAGTGCAAAAACCCTTCAGGAAACTTCTGAAGAAGATTTATACCAACAATCTGCAGCACGCCTTGAGGAGGTGATAAAACTGGGAACAGGGGCCATAGAGATTAAATCTGGTTACGGACTTACAAAAGAAGCTGAACTTAAAATGCTTCGGGTAATAAAAAGACTTAAGAAAAATTATACACTTCCTATCAGGGCAACATTTTTGGGAGCACATGCCCTTCCGCTGGAGTATAGAGGGAAAAGAGAAGAGTATATAGATATGGTTATAAATGATATCCTTCCGGAGGTAGCAAAAGAGGAATTGGCAGATTACATAGATATATTTTGTGAAAAAGGTTACTTCACAATAGAAGACACTAACAAAATCCTTGAGGCAGGGAAAGAATATGGACTAAGGGCAAAAATCCACGTGAACCAGTTCAATTCTGTAGGCGGTGTGAGAGCCGGAGTGCAGCATAATGCCCTAAGCGTTGACCATTTAGAAGAAATGAAGGAAGAGGATATAGATGCTTTGAGAGGGTCTAATACGATGCCGGTTGGACTACCGGGATGCTCGCTCTTCATAGGCATACCGTATGCCCCTGGAAGGTTACTACTGGATTCAGGTTTACCGTTTGCTATTGCAACAGATTATAACCCGGGGAGTTCTCCCACCGGAAATATGAACCTAATAGTTTCCCTTGCCTGTATTAAAATGAAACTAACCCCTGAAGAGGCTATAAATGCTGCAACAATTAATGCCGCTTATGCAATGGACCTCTCCTCCACCCACGGAAGTATCACCAGGGGAAAAGCTGCCAATTTTATAGTGACCAAAAAAATCCCCTCCTATTCTCACCTGCCCTACTCCTTTGGCAACAACGAAATTGAAGCTGTTTATATTAATGGGAAACAATTTAAATAATGGAGAACTTTAAGATCTATAACTCCAAAACCGTTGAAAAACTGATATCCACACGGGATGGGGAATTAAAATTTGGAGAGAGATTAATATTTACAGAAAGCTTTGAAAAACTTAAAGATACTCCGGGAAAATATGTGCTTTTTGGGATACCTGAAGATATAGGTGTACGGGCTAACAACGGAAAAAAAGGAACTGCCAATGCCTGGAATGTTGCCCTAAGATCTTTGCTGAATGTGCAGGCGAACAAATACACGAATGCTGAAAACCTCATCCTCCTTGGGGAAGTTGATTGTCAGGCATTTTTAAACAGAGCTGAAAATCTTGGGGAAGAAGACCCGCATTATCTCGATAAACTGGGGGACCTGGTTACGGAAATTGACAAAGTTGTGGCAGATGTTGTGGGAAAAATAGTATCTATAGGCAAGATTCCTATAGTTATAGGTGGTGGTCATAATAATGCCTACGGAAATATAAAAGGAACCAGCCTGAGCCTCAAAAAACCGATCAATATACTCAATATTGATGCGCACACAGACCTACGGAGGCTGGAACATCGTCATAGTGGCAATGGCTTTACCTATGCCAGAAAAGAAGGATATATGGGGAAATATCGGGTTTTTGGAGTTCACCAAAATTACACTCCCGCTTATATTTTTGAGCAAATGGATGCCGCACCTAATGATCAATACAGGCTTTTTGAACATCTCATAAGAAAATCATCCCAGCAAATCCTTGCTGCCTTTCAGGAAGAACTGGATTTCTCTTCTCAGGAAGAATTCGGTCTGGAACTGGATGTAGACGCAATCCGGGATTTCCCAAGTAGTGCCCAAACCCCTAGCGGATTCCCCTTTAATATGGTACGCAATTTTGTAGCGCTGGCTTCAGAAGAAGATAACCTAAAATACATTCATATTTGTGAAGCTGCACCAACAGAAACTTCCGAGGCAAAAGTGGGAAAAGCACTGAGTTACTTAATTACTGATATTTTAAGCACAGGAGCATGAGCGAAAATCTCGATCTTATAATACGCACATCAGCAACAGGGATAGAGATCATTGGGGTATCAATAATAGTTATTGGAGCCCTTCTCTCATTGAGTAGATTCCTTCTTAAAAAACAGGGGACAGATTTTAGGTCTTTTCAAAAAATTCGGGAAGAACTTGGAAGGGCAATTCTATTGGGACTGGAATTCCTTGTGGCTGCCGATATTATTTTAACCGTGGTATATGACGCTACCCTTGAAAATATTGCAAATTTAGGATTGATCGTTCTTATAAGAACATTTTTAAGCTTTGCTCTGGAAATAGAAATTGAAGGCAAACTACCATGGAAACAAAGCGAACATAAAACTTTAGGTAAAAAATGAACATAGAGATAATTCCGTTTCAACAGGAATATGCCGCTGATTTTAAAGAATTAAATCTTGCATGGCTTAATAAATATTTTTGGGTAGAACCCCACGATGAGGAAGTGCTGGGAAAACCCCAACAGTATATTCTGGAACCCGGGGGCAATATTTTCTTCGTCAAAGAAGGAGATATCATTATTGGAACAGTGGCCCTAATGAAAGTCGAGGATGGTATTTTTGAACTCACAAAAATGGCCATTACCCCTGCAGCACAAGGCAAAAAGGCAGGACAAAAATTAATGGAACATTGCCTGGAGTATTCCCGGAAATTGGGCTGGAAAAAATTGATAATCTATTCTAATAAAAAACTGGAAAATGCGATTCATATATATAAAAAGTATGGCTTTCAGGAAATCCCAATTGGCAGCAATAATCCATATGCACGTGGAGATATTAAACTGGAACTTCCGCTTTATTAAAACTTTCTTAATTGGAGTCTGCGATAAAGGGCTGATGGCTAACTTTACTAAAAATCAAACAATTATGAAACAGTTATTTTCACTACTCCTTGTACTTATCACTTTCACATCCTGTAATAATGAAACCCGGGAGAACAGGAAATATGAATAGCAGGTAACTGAAGCTTCAGAAAAAGTTCAACAGGATCGAAAGTCTGT
>DATHWA010000394.1:0-3486 GCA_035461025.1 Gillisia sp.
GAAGTTATCACCATAGACGGCGGAGAATGGCTTAAAGGTGCCGGACAATTCAATTTGCTCAAAGCAATCCCGGAAGAAATGTGGGACCAGCTGGAAGCAATGATCAAATCGAAGAAGAGGGAGTCGTAATTCATTGTTGTCCGGTATTAGAGTCTTGACCGCTACGCTATTAGAATCTAGAAACTAGACTAACCTCTGAGTGTCTGGAAATTAGTTCCTTAACTTTTGCTGGATAACTTGAAATTTCCTGAACTATAGTAGATCCAAGACCACCCTTATTGGAGGTTGAAATGTCCCCTGACTAAATATAGAAAGGGTTAAGGAAGACCTTAGATAATTTTATCGGATAACAATGGTCATTAATCCGGCATTCCGGAAACGAGGAACGAGGATTGGGAAAACGGAGTTCGTAGTTTATCACCTGCCTGAGGTATGCTGGTTTGGTGTTTGGTGTTTGGCGTTTGGTGTTTGGCGTTTGGTGGTTTTGTCCAGGCCATCTCTCATTTTTTCGAAGGTACTGGTAATTTAACCACAGAGTTTTTAAAGGAGTAATAAAAGGAGTTTCACGGAGTTTAAAGGATTGCGCGAATTTTAGCAGATTACGCGGAAATGTATATCAAACCTGTCCTCTGTCCTCATTTTTCCACGTCCAGACTTTCCTCTCTCCTCTCTCCACTCTCAACTTTTTTCAACCGACAACGGACAACCGACAACCGACAACCGATAACTGACAACCCTTAATAACCCTATTTTCCCTTTCCTGTATAAGCTGTTAACAAAATCATTTTCTAAACCTGTAATAAATTGTATTTTTACCTTTTAAAAACCGATACTAATTAATGGGTAAAATCATTGCTATTGCAAACCAAAAGGGAGGGGTAGGAAAAACTACCACTTCTGTGAATCTGGCGGCTTCCCTGGGAGTTCTTGAGAAAAAAGTACTATTGATCGATGCAGACCCACAGGCCAACGCAACTTCAGGGCTTGGAATCAATGTAGAGGAAGTGGAATTTGGAACTTATCAACTACTGGAACACTCCATAAAAGCTGAAGAAGCAATTATGAAGACCAACTCCCCTAACCTGGATATCATCCCTGCCCATATTGACCTTGTAGCCATTGAGATCGAACTGGTGGACATGGATGAGCGGGAATATATGCTAAAAAAGGCCATAGAACACCTTAAGGAGAGCTACGATTATATCCTTATAGATTGTGCTCCCTCGCTGGGATTACTTACGCTTAATGCCTTAACAGCATCAGATTCTGTTATCATTCCTATCCAATGTGAATACTTTGCACTGGAGGGACTTGGAAAGCTGCTTAATACCATAAAAAGCGTTCAGAAGATACATAACAAGACCCTGGATATCGAAGGATTATTGCTTACTATGTATGATTCCCGCCTAAGGTTGTCTAACCAGGTGGTAGAGGAAGTACAGAAACACTTTAATGAGATGGTCTTCACCACAATCATACAGAGAAATGTACGTTTAAGTGAAGCCCCCAGTTATGGTGAGAGTATTATTAATTATGACGCGGGAAGTAAGGGTGCGACCAATTATTTAAGTTTGGCGCACGAAATTATCAAGAAAAACTCTTAGAAGATGGCGAAGGCTACCAGGAAACAAGCTTTAGGAAGAGGACTTTCAGCTTTGCTGAAGGATCCGGAACAGGATATAAAATCTGCAGAGGATAAAAATGCCGATAAACTTGTAGGCCATATTGTGGAACTGGAATTAACTGCCATTGAGGTAAACCCTTTCCAGCCCAGAACAAGTTTTAATGAAGAATCCTTAAGGGAGCTTGCTTCCTCTATTAAAGAATTGGGGGTTATCCAGCCTATCACGGTAAGGAAGCTGGAATTCAATAAATATCAGTTAGTTTCCGGAGAACGTAGGTTCCGTGCCTCCAAACTTATAGGGTTGGAAACAATTCCGGCCTATATTAGAATTGCCAATGACCAGGAATCCCTGGAAATGGCGTTGGTAGAGAATATACAGCGGCAGGATCTTGATCCTATCGAGATCGCTTTATCATATCAAAGATTAATAGACGAGATCAACCTTACCCAGGAGCAGTTGAGCGAAAGGGTTGGTAAGAACAGATCAACTATTGCGAACTACCTGAGATTATTAAAACTTGATCCAATCATTCAAACAGGAATGAGAGATGGGTTTTTATCAATGGGACATGGACGGGCGCTTATTAATATAGAAGACCCGCAACTGCAGCTGGACATTTATGAAAAGATCCTTGAAAGATCGCTTTCTGTAAGGGATACTGAAAAACTGGTAAGGGAGATTAGCGGGGCAACTCCTGCAAAAGCTGCTGCCAAAACAAAACCAATTTCTACGGAATTTAAAAAAGGGATCAAGGAATTTTCAGAATATCTTGGAACTAAAGTAGATATTAAGGTGGCTCAAAAAGGAAAAGGAAAATTGATCATCCCCTTTACTTCTGAAGAAGATTTCAACCGAATAAAAAAACTAATACAGGGTGAGGCTTAAAAAACACCTTTCAGCAATTATAATTTTGCTGCTTCCCTTATTTATAAATGCACAGGATGATACCCTCGCTGTTCCTCCGGTACCCGCTCCCGTTGCTATGGGAGAAGAGCAGCCGCAGGAAGAGCAGGATTACCTGGATTATGATCCCCTTGCCCCTGCAAGAGCTGCATTCTATTCTGCTATCCTACCCGGACTTGGACAAGCCTATAATAAAAAGTACTGGAAAATTCCAATAGCTTACGCAGGTTTGGGGGTGGGCGTCTATTTTTATATCTCAAATGATCAGCAGTACGATCGATATCGGTCCATTTATAAAAGAAGGCTGGAAGGCCATCGTGATGATGAGTTTATTGTTAATGGAGTGGAAAGAGTTACAAATGATGGTTTGATCAGGGCCCAGCGTTTCTATGCCCGGAATAAGGAAATTTCTGTTCTGGTTATAGCCGGGATCTACGCCTTAAATATCATAGATGCCAACGTAGATGCGCATTTAGCGCAGTTTAATGTGAGTGAGGATCTTTCCTTGCGACCTTCTTTGAATTTTGACCAATATACAGGCACAACAGGATATGGTCTCTCCCTCAATTTTAATTTTTAGTTAGAAGAATATATGAAAATAGCATTGCTTGGCTACGGAAAAATGGGGAAAACCATTGAGAAAATAGCCATTGAACGCGGCCATGAGATAGTTTTAAAGATCTCCAAAGACATACATGAGCATGACCTTTCTATTGCCGATGTGGCTATAGACTTCAGCGTACCCGATGCTGCTTTTGAAAATATCACCAGCTGTTTTAAATCTAATGTGCCGGTAATAAGCGGTACAACCGGATGGCTGGAAAAATATGATGAGGCGGTAGAAATGTGTAATGAGAAAGGTGGGTCTTTTTTATATGCATCGAATTTTAGTATAGGGGTTAATCTTTTTTTTGAACTCAACAGGAACCTGGCAAAATTGATCTCTCCCTTTGATGAG
>DATHWA010000395.1:0-9069 GCA_035461025.1 Gillisia sp.
TGGCAAATCAAAGAAGCCCGCACCCGGGAATTAGAAGATAAGGATATTTTACTCCAACGAAAGCCAAATGGAATGGAGAGATTGTACTATTTTCTTCCCGGCTATATAAGAAGATTATTCTGGCGATATTTGATAAAAAACCCTCAATTCGCTTACAAGAAAATGGGAAATGTAGCATTCACTTCGGTGGGAATGTTAGGAAAAGCGAACGCGTGGTTTATTCCTATATCTATTCATCCCATTTGTTTTGGAGTAGGCAATGTTCTTAAAAAGCCAATGGTAGTTAATGATAAAATAGAAATAAGGGAAATATTAAATGTTACCGTATTATTGGATCATGACGTTGGAGATGGGGGGTTAATGGCAGGATTTATAAGTAGTTTGTCTAATAATCTTGAAATGGGTAAAGAATTATAAAGAAAGATTTTTCTACAGGAGACAGGATCTTATCAAATGGAAGCCTATTTGGTCACACATTATATTTGAGCTATTAATAGTGAAGCAATGAAGAAAAAATGTACAATACCTGGTATTTTAATTTTTGTAGTGCATATAACCTTTGCTCATATTGAAATCCCGTTACAGGACTATTTTCCCCCTTTCTTTCTCCACTATGTGAAACAACCATAAAATCTAAAACCATCTATCCCGACCACTCCACAATTCATAACAGTTAAACTCAAAATTTATCAGCAGAATATTTTTTAAACAGGATAAGAAGCGAAAAGAGCCTCTGTTATCTCTATTAATTTTTCCTATGCCCAATCCACTCATCTTCTCCTCCACTGTGCCAGAAGGTGCCTGAAAATGTTTGGTCCTCCTCGTTATACTCTCCACTTACCTTATAAAAACCTAAGATGTCCTGCCCGCCATCTGGTTCGTAGAAGAGGTAATCGTCATAATAAGCCCAGGTTCCCCAAACGGTATCTGTAGGATCGCCATAAAGCATGTAGGAAGCAGTACCATCAGGATAAAAAACTATATCTGCAGCTATCGCAGCATCTCCAAAAACAAACATAAATTCGCATGTGAATCCAACGATATCCCTGTGATCACTTAAAAGTTCCGGGTCATCGTCAAGATTGCAATTACCTTCCCTAAAGTGATAGTAATCCATTGTGCTATCCTCCCTGAAAAGATTTCTAACCTCAACGTCAGAAATTAGTCCGCTTCGAATTAGCCCATCATCTGGACCTGAATTGGTTCGTGTTATTTCAATATAATATTCATCCAAACCGGGACCATCCGGTAATGTGATGCATAGTGGATAAGAGTTTGCTTCAGAATATTCTTCATAATCGGTAATAACCACCTCATTCTGAAGGTTCTCGTGGAGAATGTCTCCTTTTGGTGCCGAGGTGTCTCCACTAAATTTCCAAACATCCACTTCATAAAGAACGAATTCTTCATGCCTGCCGGTTTCGTCGCAGGCGTTTCCGAAGATGCAGAATTCAATAACTTCAATTTCATTAAGCTCATAGAAAAGGTAACCATACTGGTTCACAAATCTGTCATCAAAGCAAATTACTTCCACGCTTTGAGTTATATACACTCCTGTGTTTAAATTGATTGCCAGAGGAAGGGGATTACCCACAATATCGTCAATTCCCCCTGGTGCATTGTCATTGATAGGTGTTAACCAAATAACATTTTCATTTTCATCCAAAACTGTAAAATAATGAAGGTAATAAGTGCCGGGAGCAAGCGCGAGAGATTCAGATTGCGCTCCTGAGGAGTTTGAAGCCTCATCCTCAAATGGTCCAGTAGAATTAGGATTGATATTTAACCTTATAGGAACAGCATTCGGATCGGCCGCTTTACCTTCTTTGGAAATGATAACGTCCAGAAAAGCCGGAATTCCATCGGTGCACCCGGGAAGGTTGGAATTCACCTGTTTCTGGCTTTGATCATTCAGAGACATTTTAAATGATAAATAAGCCTGGTTTTCTTCAACTGGTAAAGGATCTTCTTCTTTGCTGCATGATGAAAAAGCGAAGATGATCAAAAGAAACATTCCGAAGAAAAGTTTTTTTTTCTTCATAATTTATAGGTTTGGTTAGGTTGTATAATTATTTGCAACAGCCTTTTCAGGTTAAGCGCGAATTGGGTAAAAAACTAGTTTAAATGTTTTAGGGGGAAGAATTATAGATATAAATATAGCATATAAATAATAAGCAAAAAATACTGGTAATCCCCTAGTTTTGAGGATGGAACAGGCCGAATTCCCCCAACCTCCGAAGGGTAGTGAAAACAAGAGCACTTAAAAACCTTAAACAGAAACAGGTAACCAGACCCCTATTTATAATAGCAATAAACTTCAAGTGGGAAAGCCCTCTCTAATGGGGAGAAAAAAAAGCAAAAAAGATAAAGCCAGAAAAACCACGTCCATCATAGAGGAGAAAAAAATCTCAGGATAGTCAATAAATTTTGTAGTTGTTTTGAAATGGGGATTAGGTTTTGGAAGGGTCGTCTTTATCTCCAAGCATTTTGTATTTCTTTTGCCTGGTTTTCCAACGCTCCATGGCGTATTGCTGCATATCTTCCACTTTGTCTTTTTCGTCTACAATTTCAAAGCCAAGAAGGGTTTCAATGATATCTTCTAAAGTTGCAATACCATCCATTCCTCCATATTCATCTACCACCAGCGAGATTTGCTCTTTTTTGATGATCAATTCCTCCCAGGCGGTAAACAGGGTGGTTTTTTCAGAAAAAGTAGTGATATTTCTGCGAATATCTTTTAAAGTAAGATCGAATTGATCCTCTGCAAGTTTCTCAAAAACCAACTCCCTGAAAACATAGCCGGTAATATTATCCCGGTTTCCACCGTAAATGGGGATCCTGGAAAAATGTAGAAATTCCTTATTCTTTAAAAACTCCTGCAGGGTCATATCCTCATTTGCAACCACCACTACAATGCGTGGGGTCATAATTTCAGATATCTGGATGCTTTTCAACCTGATAAGATTTTGAATGATCTTGTTTTCCTTATCCACAAAAATTCCCTCTTCAGTTCCAATGGAAGCTAATGCAGAAATTTCCTCACGGCTGGTAGTTAATTCCTTTTCCTTTCGGGCAAGCAGCCTCGTAAGCGTTAAAGATAACAGCACCAATGGGTAGGTAATAAAGATCATAATGCTAATAAGCACAGAGGTCATACCCATCAATTCACGGCTATAATTTGCACCTAATGTTTTGGGAATAATTTCCGTAAGAACCAGGATGAGGAGTGTAAGTATAGCCGATATGATCCCGAAAGCAGCTTCACCAAACACGATAGTTGCCTGTGCCCCAACGCCGGCAGCACCCACAGTATGTGCTACGGTGTTCAATGAAAGAATAGCAGATAAGGGACGGTCTACATTTTCTTTGAGTTTTATAAAATTAACCGCGCTCTTATCACCCTGCTCAACTTTGGCTTTAAGATAAGATATAGGGGTTGAGAGTAAAACAGCCTCTGCAATTGAACATATGAATGATACAAATAAGGCCAAAAAAAGGTAAGTAAATAAAAGGGTCATAATTCTTAATATGCCATTAAAAAAAGCATGTAAAGATATCAAATTATAAGAAGCAGTATAGTAATATAATAAAGAGACAAGTCAGAAGTCACAAGAGACAAGAGACAAGAATCAAGAATCAAGAAAAGAGAGAAGAGAAAAGAGAAAAGAAGAGAGAAGAGAAAATAAAGCAAAGCACCAAATCTTTAAATACAAAAATCGAGGCAAGATAAAAGGAGGTTGAAAAGAACATACAGTACAGACGCAATGCTTTGCATCTCGATTTGAGCCAAAAACCATCGGCAAAGAAACAAGGGACAAGAATAGGGCTCCTGGAGATTTAAGGGGAGTAGGAATATATTCTTTACGCTTTAAGGGGTAATTATTTATATTCAACCAGCAAGATACTTTTGTGCAGCGCCTGAAGGGAATTTCCCTATCTTAATATTAAAATAGACGAACTCTGAGATTTACCGGAAGGTAGCTGCTCATTGAAGCCCTAATCAGTTGTTCTATGGAGCAAAACATCGTTTTTATAACACTAGCAGCGGCCCTGGTTTTTTTTATTTGGGATAAAATAAGATATGATGTTGTTGCTTTCCTGGCCTTGTTTGTTTTGGTTGTGGCAGGTATTATCCCATCCGAAGAAGCTTTTACCGGTTTAAGCCATCCAGCAGTAATTACCGTTGCAGCGGTCCTCATTATTGGCAAGGCGCTGCAACATTCCGGAGTGGTAGACTTGCTGGTAAACTGGATAAGCCAGATCTCCCAAAAATTCTGGGTACAGATCATACTTTTATGTATCATAGTTGCTGTTGCTTCCGGTTTTATAAATAATATTGGTGCTCTCGCTATTATTATGCCCGTGGCTATCCACCTTTCGCGAAAGAACAACTTCTCCCCTTCCCTTCTATTAATGCCGCTGGCGTTTGCATCTATCCTGGGCGGAATGATGACCCTTATTGGTACTCCACCCAATATTATTATTTCCACTTTTAGAGAACAAAATCTTGGTGAAGGCTATGCAATGTTTGATTTTGCCCCCGTTGGGCTGGTAATTACCCTGGCAGGTTTAGCTTTTATAACCCTCCTGGGTTGGCGCTTCTTACCCAAACGACAATCTGTACAAAGCGAAGATATGTTTGAAATTGAAAATTATATAGCTGAGGTCATTATTTCTAAAGGATCAGATCTTATTGGGGTAACGATTTCTAAGGTAAATGAGAAATTAAAAACCGAAGTGCTCATTCTTGGGATCATTAGAAATAATATCCGCATTCACGCACCCGCGCCATGGGAGGAGTTACAACCGGGGGATATTCTCATCCTTGAAGCAGACACTGAGGATCTCAAAATATTTACAGAATCCAAAAGAAGTGTCCTTGCAGAAGGGGAACATTTGCGGGACAGTGCAAAAGGAAGTGATGTTATTAAAACAGCCGAAGCTATTGTAATGGCCAATTCCCTGCTAGTTGGGAGCAGTGTTACAGAGATAAGGATGCGGTCGCAGTATAACGTAAATATCCTGGCCATTGCGAGGGCAGACAAGAAAATAAAAAAACGTATTTCCCGTACCAAAATTAAACAGGGTGATGTCCTGCTGTTGCAGGGGGAGGCAGAGAACCTGCAGGAAGCCATAAGATCCCTGAATTTCCTTCCCCTGGCTGAACGGGAAATTCACCTGGGAAGGCCAACAAGGGTCCTGGGTGCTTTAAGCATCTTTGCAGCCGCAATCATCCTGGTGATAACGGGTCTATTAAGAGTAGAGATTGCATTTTCCCTGGCTGCTGTTATCCTTGTAATAAGTAAGATCCTGCCAATAAAAGAGGTTTACCTAAGTGTAGACTGGCCGGTCATTATCCTGCTTGCTGCAATGATCCCCGTAGGAGAAGCCTTTGAAACCAGCGGGGGCGCAAAAACTGTGACCAATCTTATCTTAAGCATGAATAATGAATACCCAATATGGATATTCCTTGGAGTGTTAATGGTAATTACCCTCCTCCTTTCCAACATTATAAACAATGCGGCAACAGTGGTTTTAATGGCTCCAATTGCCATAAATGTGGCCCAAAATCTTGGAGTTGCTGTAGATCCTTTTCTTATGACAATAGCAATAGGTGCTTCCTGTGCCTTTTTAACCCCTATAGGCCACCAGTCTAATACCCTTGTGATGGGGCCCGGCGGTTATAAATTCAGTGACTACTGGAAGTTAGGCCTGCCGGTAACATTATTGGTCCTAATTTTAGGTATACCACTTATCTTATTTGTATGGCCAATATAGACGCCAAACTATACAGGCTTCCTTCCGTTATAAGCAGTGAAAATGTTAAAAAAAACATATCATTCTTATTAAAGTTAGGAGGGGCATCATGAGTTTTTTTAACTTTACTCCGGCCCTTAATCTGGCCAATAGTGGAAATGGTTAAACCTCCGGAACCTACCTTACTTTAAAGTATTGCCGGAGGTTTATTGTATGAAAAATTTAAACAAGAGGATGCTTTTCCCCGCGAAAAAGCCGATTTAGAGTTTAATATTTAATTAAAAATCAACCAGTTGCAAAGTCATAGTTGATTGAAGTTTTTAGTTTTCCGGGCTTATTAGCAAATTTGTTTATAATGATGCCAAAGGTAGTTCCTGTTTCCCTGCTGCTTTCCAACTTTACATCACCGCCATGAGCCCCGGCCACTGCTTTAACAAGGGAAAGTCCCATCCCCCTACTTTTTAAACCGGTTTTCCCGGAAGAACCCTGGGTGGTCTTCAGGAACTGAAAAATTTCTTCCTGCCTTTCCGGCGGGATCTCCCTGCCGTAATTATGTACTTTTATGTCCAGAAATTCCTGACTGTTTTCTACAATTATAGTTACGGCTTTATCCCGGTTTCCATATTTCACGGCATTGCTTATAAAATTTTCCAACACCCGCCGTAACATAGTGGGGTCAAATATTCCCAAAATCTCCTGTTCACTGCATTGCAATATCATCTCATTAGTATAAATCTCTGTTGCCTCTGCATGAACAGATTTTAAATTCTCAACGATATTGGCTTCTGTAAATTCCAGCGTAATCCCTTCACCCGCTTCTACTGTAATAGAATCCAGCAAGCCTTCCACAAGTTCCATAGACCTCTTGAGGCTACTGTGAGCAAGTTTTCTCAATTTTTCAAAGCGGTCCCTACCCGCATTATATTCCAGACTATCTACTGCGAGATAAGCGGCAGAAAGTGGATTACGTATATCGTGAGCAACAATTCCCAACAGTTTTTGCCTCATTTCGTGCAGGGATTCAGTAAAAGCACCCCCGGAATATAACATGGCATTCTCAATGGAAAATTTGAGCACCACACCCACTTCATCATTATAGGCCTCTTCCTCCACCAGCAAATCTGTAATAGTATGGTGAAAAACAATATACTCACGCAGGATTTGCTCTACCGTATATCCGGATGAAGTTGCCCGGTGGCGGCCGTGTTCAATACTATTTTCAAAAATCTCCATGTAGGTGGTCTCCTGCCTAAGCACATCAAATTCTTTATATCGCTGCATTATATTTACAATATCCTCCAGGAGGTGAGGAAGGTGATCTCTTAGAGCAAGTTGATTATTTTGTTTTGCTGCCCGGACTTCCTTTTGGATCTTCTGCATCCAGGTTTCTAAAATTTTATCTTTATGCGTCTGTAGAATTTGTGCAGCTTTTTCCATGAAATATTTAGAAGTTGGTAATTTTCAATATAATGTTTCAATAGGATTTAAAAAAACCATTTAAGAATAAATTATCTAAGAACACAAAAAATTTCCCGCCTGCTTTTTATATCTTTTATTTATTCTGAAGGATTTTTTTATTCTGAATTTATATTTTCCAGGGAAGAATTTCCTGCACTTCATAGATTATTCAATCCTCACCATCAACTGAAGCAATTGTATCCTTAATACAAACCGAAGTTTACTCAGTACATTTGATTCTTAAAAAATCCTAATTGATGTCAAAATTATGTTCTCCTATAAAAATCAAAGAAGTCACTTTAAAGAACAGGATCACAGTCTCCCCAATGTGCCAGTACAGTAGTGCGGACGGGTTTTCCAATAACTGGCACCTGGTACACCTTGGCACCCGTGCTACCGGAGGTGCCGGTCTTATTATTACAGAGGCTGCAGCCGTTTCCCCGGAAGGACGTATTACACCAGATGATTTGGGGATCTGGAAAAATGAACATATCGCAGGCCTTGCAAATGTCGTGAAATTTTGCAGAGAGCAGGGAGCGGTAATGGGTATTCAGCTCGCACACGCAGGAAGAAAAGCCAGCACCACCAGTCCCTGGAAGGGAGGCAATTTTCTTTCTGAAAACGACGGCGGCTGGCAAACAGTAGCCCCCAGTGCAATTCCGTTCTTTGAAGAAAATCCCGCACCCCGATCCCTTGATAAGCAGGGAATTTTAAAAGTAGTGGAGGATTTTAGATCTGCAGCAGCAAGATCCTGTGATGCAGGATTTGAGGTCCTGGAGATACATGCAGCTCATGGCTACCTTCTGCACCAATTCCTTTCTCCTCTCAGTAATCAAAGAACAGATAATTACGGCGGAAGTTTCGAAAACAGGATAAGACTTCTTCTTGAGGTGACAGAAGCCGTGAAAGAAGAATGGCCTTCTCACTTGCCGCTTTTCGTACGTATCTCAGCAACCGACTGGGTTGAGGGTGGATGGGATCTGGAAAGTTCAGTGCGGCTTGCAAATATTCTTAAAGAAAAAGGAGTGGATCTCATAGATTGCTCTTCCGGCGGACTCGTTTCCTACGCTAAGATTCCGGTAGCCAAAGGATATCAAACAGATCTCGCCCATAAGATCAAAGCTGAAACCGGGATCCTTACCGGGGCTGTAGGCCTTATTACTGAGGCTTCTGAAGCGGAAGAAGTGGTAGCAAATGAGTATGCAGATATTGTGCTTATTGGCAGGGAACTCCTAAGGAATCCTTATTTTCCGTTGGAAGCCGCCGGCGAATTGGGTGCAGAAATAACCTGGCCAAATCAATACTTAAGAGCAAAAAGAAGAGGGTGAATCGGTTAATTTTCAGAAGACTAAGATATATCTGATAATTTCAGAAAAACAGAATTTAAAAAAGTGAATCAAATCAAGTTACTCAACTTATTTCAGTCTTCATACAAATCAGCATTTTTCCTGCTACTTCAGGTTCTACAATAGGTTTAAATAACTTATCTTGGCGAATTATTAAAATATTGTACATATCAATTCTATGAAAAAATTAATTTTATGCGCCGTTTCCATTGCTTTTATTAGTTGTGGCGCACAACAAACGAAAAAAGTTGAGAATGCCAGCGTTATGGATTATGCCAACACCATAACAGCCAAGGAATTAAGAGAGCATTTATTCACATTTGCCAGCGATGAATTTGAAGGCCGTGATACGGGTGAACCGGGACAAAAACTGGCTGCAGAATACCTTGTAACCGAATATAAAAAACTGAACATCCCATCTCCGGCAGGTGTGGAAAATTATTTCCAGCCTGTACCATCGACGGCCTTTAGAGGAAATGTAAAGGATTCTGAAAATGTTCTGGCATTT
>DATHWA010000396.1:0-5262 GCA_035461025.1 Gillisia sp.
CTTGATCAAAGTATTGATAAAAGATTAAAAGGCCTCACATTTTATGATGCCGGAAGCCGAAGTTTTTACAGCAAAAAACTTGTGGAAACACCTGATGATCTTAAAGGATTAAAATTACGGGTGATGGAAAGCAATACGGCGATAAACATGGTTAAAAATCTTGGAGGATCTCCAACCCCCATTGCCTGGGGAGAACTATATACTGCCTTACAGCAGGGGATTGTAGATGGTGCAGAGAATAATTTACCCAGCTTTTACCTTTCCCGTCATTATGAGGTTTGTAAATACTTTGTTGTAGATGAACATACCTCCCTGCCGGACGTTCTGGTAATAAGTACTCATATCTGGAATAAGTTCTCTCCTCAGGAACAGCAGTGGATCAAAGAAGCTGCAGAGGAATCCTCACAATATCAGAAAGTGATCTGGAGAGAAGCAGAACTTGAAGCCCTGGAAGAAATTAAAAAAGCCGGGGTAACAGTAACTGTGCCCGATAAAGAACTATTCAGGGCCAGAGTGCAACCTATGTATGATGAATTTTCAAAAGATCCCGAAATGAAAAAGATCATTGATGAGATCCAGGCAATTAATTAGTATAAATGAAAAAAAAATTAGATAAGGTCCTTGGATCAATTTTAGTCTTTCTCCTGGTCCTCATGGTGCTTGCAGTATTATGGCAGGTCTTTTCACGCTATGTGTTGAACTCACCCAGCTCGGTGACTGAGGAACTTTCGAGATATTTATTTATCTGGATAGGGATCCTTGGGGCGGCCTATGCTGCAGGACAGCAAATGCATATTGCCATTGATATATTACATCCTAAATTGAGTGATATAAACAGGATGAGACTCCGGATCTTTATAAATATTTTGATCATTTTATTCAGCTTAACGGTACTGGTTATAGGGGGTGCAAATCTGGTTTATGTGAACTATGATCTGGGCCAGTTCTCAGCCGCACTTAATGTTCCTCTTTCAGCTGTTTATATGGTTGTTCCAATAAGCGGAATTCTTGTCATCATCTATAAGGTGAATGAGATCATACATTCTAAAAAATATCTAATATGATGTCAGAAGTATTAATACTTATCTTATCGTTTGTTATCCTTCTGGCAATTGGTGTTCCTGTGGCGTGGTCCATTGGAATTTCCTGTTTGTTGACCATGCTAGCTTCCATTGATTCGCTTGCCGCATTTACAACGGTTGCCCAAAGAATGGCCACGGGTCTCGACAGCTTTTCCCTGCTTGCCATCCCACTTTTTATCCTGGCAGGGCAGATCATGAATCAGGGTGGTATTGCATACCGGCTAATTGCCTTTGCAAAGGCCCTTATGGGGGCCTTACCCGGCGGTCTTATTTACGTAAATGTTATAGCAGCAATGCTATTTGGAGCCATTTCAGGATCTGCTGTGGCTGCAACTTCAGCAATTGGAGGAATTCTGGGTCCACCCATGGAAAAAGAAGGGTATTCCAAGGAATTTGGTGCTGCGGTAAATATTACCTCTTCAACTACAGGTTTGGTAATTCCCCCTTCCAATGTTTTAATCGTCTACTCTCTCGCCAGTGGTGGAGTGTCTATCGCATCTTTATTCCTCGCAGGGTACCTTCCTGGTATTCTTATGGGACTCGCATTAATGCTGGTTGCAGCTATCTGGATCAAAAAGAAGAAGTATCCGGCGGGGGAACGCAGCAGTTTTAGAAATATAATGGTTACTTTTTTAAACGCTCTACCAAGTTTGCTTTTACTGGTTGTAGTGATAGGTGGAATTGTATCAGGCATATTTACTGCTACCGAGGCTTCTGGTATCGCTGTGTTATATACCCTTATTCTGTCCTTTATCAACAAGGAATTAAAGATAAGCAGTCTTCAAAATGTCTTTTTAGGATCTGTAGGGACCACGGCAATTGTTATGCTGCTTATTGCAACATCCATGAGCATGTCCTGGGTAATGTCTTATGAGAACATTCCAATTGCGGTAAGTGAAGCTTTGCTGGCGCTTAGCGATAATGTTTTTGTCATTCTGCTTATTATTAATCTTCTGTTGCTGTTTGTGGGTACTTTCATGGATATGACCCCGGCAGTCCTCATCTTTACTCCAATTTTTCTTCCCGTAGTGGAGGCCCTGGGAGTAGATCCGGTACATTTTGGAATTATGATGGTGATGAATCTATGTGTTGGTTTATGTACCCCTCCCGTAGGCTCGGTGCTCTTTATAGGGGTAAGTGTTGCCAACACGACCATTCAAAAAGTAATTAAACCCCTTTTGCCTTTATATGTAGCCATGTTCATTGTATTGCTTCTGGTTACATTCATTCCGCAGATAAGCTTGTGGTTACCCCAATTATTTGAATAGGGTTTTAGTACACTTAAAAATATTGAA
This sequence comes from Gillisia sp., assembly GCA_035461025.1. Taxonomy (GTDB): domain Bacteria; phylum Bacteroidota; class Bacteroidia; order Flavobacteriales; family Flavobacteriaceae; genus Gillisia. The sequence goes on from DATHWA010000396.1 coordinate 2,378, forward strand.
AAATGAAAGATTTAAACAGAACCAACGCCGGAATTGAGAAAAAACTACCTCTTAAAGTATTGCAATTTGGAGAGGGAAATTTTTTGCGGGGGTTTGTAAATTATATTATAGATAAGCTAAACACTGAAGCAAATTTCAACGCAGGGGTAGTGGTGGTTCAACCTTTACCTCAGGGAATGGTAAATATGCTGAATGATCAGGATGGCCTTTATAATTTATTCCTGAAGGGGCTTCGCAATGGAAAGGAGATCGAGGAAAAGCGATTGATAACCTGTATAGAGAAAGGCCTTGATCCTTATCTCAATTATGAAGACTATTTGAAACTGGCCGAAGGAGAAGATCTGGAATTTGTATTTTCCAATACTACCGAAGCAGGGATCTCCTTTGATCCGGAGGATAACCTTCAAGTTACTCCACATAATAGTTTTCCTGCAAAACTTACGGCTATGCTGTATCGCAGATTTAAACATTTTAATGGGGCCAGGGACAAAGGCCTTACTATTATTCCCTGTGAACTTATTAATAATAATGCTGATTCCCTGAAGGAGATCGTTCTAAAATATGCCGAATCCTGGAATCTGGAAAATGAATTCGCGGCCTGGGTAAATAATAGTAATTCCTTTCACAATACACTGGTAGATAGAATAGTTCCGGGGTATCCTAAGGATGAAATCCAGGATTATCAGTCGCAACTTGAGTATAAGGATAATCTTATAGTTAGCGCAGAGATCTTTTTGTTGTGGGTTATTGAAGGTGGGGAAGAGCTTAAAAAGAAGATCCCATTTGATAAAATAAATGAAAACATCCTGGTTATAAAAGATATGCAGCCCTACCGTACCCGAAAAGTTCGTATTCTCAACGGGGCTCACACGGTAATGGTGCCATTCTCTCTTATGTTTGGAAATGAAACAGTTAAAGAGACAATGGATAATAATTTTACAGGTAAATTTGTAAAAGATGCTGTGCTTAAAGAGATCAATAAAACCCTCGATCTTCCAGATGAAGAATTAAGTTCATTTGCAAATGATGTTTTTGACCGATTTAGAAATCCTTTTATAAAACATCAACTAGCGAGCATTGCCCTTAACTCGGTATCCAAGTTTAAGGTAAGAGTGTTGCCCAGTTTGGTTTCCTATGAGCAAAAACTCAAGGAATTACCTGTTCATCTCACCTTTGCGTTTGCCTGTCTTATTCGATTTTATAAAGGCGAATGGAAAGGTTCAATGCTGCCTGTTCAGGATGATGCCAGGTTGATAGCAGAATTCCAGGAGATATGGGAGCTTAACAGTTACCGGGAGATTGCAACCAAGGTTTTAGAAAATAAGGAGTACTGGGATCAGGATCTCAATACCATTCCGCACCTTTCAGAGAGGATTGCAACCGCATTGAACTTAATAGAAACACTTGGGATTGAAGATGGTTTTAAAGAATTTGAAAGTACCGCAATTGGTGCCGGAAAAAATAAAAATTTAGGTTAAGAAATGAGCATAGCGGTAACCTGGTAAAAAAACGATTAAGATATGCGAATTACAAATGACCAATAAAAAAATAATAAGTAACTGCATATGAAAAGCAAGCTGATAAAAGTGCATCCTGAAGATAATGTAGCAATTGCATTGATTGACCTATGGAAAGGGGATGTAATAACATTTGAAGGAAAAGAGATAAGGGTCCTTGAAGACACAAAGGCCAAACATAAAATAAGTCTGGTTGACCTTGCCCCTGAAGATAGGATCTTCATGTATGGTGTTCTTGTTGGAAAGGCCACTACAGCAATTAACATGGGAGGGGTTCTTACTGTTGAAAAAGTAAAGCACCTGAGCAGTTCGGTTTTTGAAAAAACAGAAACTACTCCGTGGACAGCACCAGATATTTCCAAATGGAAAGACAGAACTTTTATGGGATACCATCGACCAGATGGGCAGGTGGGTACCGCCAACGTTTGGCTGTTCTTTCCGCTTGTATTTTGTGAGAACAGAAATATAGAACTTCTGAAAGATGTTTTTGAAAAAGAGCTTTCTTCCCACAAGGCATACCGCCAAAGGGTGTTGTTAAGGAACTTGATAAGTGGCAGGGAGGAGGCAGCTGTTATGGAAGAAGAGGTTAGGGAAACCCAGCTTTTTGATAATATAGAGGTGAAATTTATTACTCATCAGGGAGGCTGCGGGGGTATCAGGCAGGATTCTGCTTCGCTTGCCCGCTTGCTGGCCGGTTATGTGAATAATCCTAATGTGGCGGGAGCTACAGTACTTAGCCTTGGATGCCAAAATTTGCAAATTGATATTTTTCGTAGTGCACTTAACAGAATAAATCCTGATATTCAAAAGCCGGTTCTTATTTATGAACAGCAAAAAATGGGAACCGTTGATGATATGATGGATGCCATTATTAAGGATTCTTTTGCAGGAATAAAGGAAGCCAATAAAATACCAAGAAAACCTTCTCCATTATCAAAGATCAAGTTAGGTCTTGAATGTGGAGGCTCTGATGGATTTTCGGGAATTTCAGCAAATCCTGCCCTGGGATATGCATCAGACCTGCTTTCAGCCCTAAAAGGATCGCCTATATTATCAGAATTTCCGGAGCTGTGCGGTATTGAACAGGAATTGGTGAACCGCTGTGTGGATAACGAAAAAGCTAACCGGTTCATGGAGCTTACAAAAGCATATGAGCAATCAGCTATTGCCTCAGGTTCAGGTTTTGATATGAATCCCTCCCCTGGAAATATCAAGGATGGGTTGATCACAGATGCCATGAAATCTGCCGGAGCTGCTAAAAAAGGAGGGACCTCTCCTATTGAAGACGTGCTGGATTACGGAGATTATGTAACTAAACCTGGCCTTAATTTATTATGCACCCCCGGGAATGATGTAGAAAGTACTACT
>DATHWA010000397.1:0-3764 GCA_035461025.1 Gillisia sp.
CTGTAATTTTTTCACAACCTCCAGGGTGTTCTCTACATATTCCCAGTCCACAGTCTCTGTGGCTCCTAGCGCGGTTTTATTAATGTCCTTATGAGGTGGGGTGGCGGTTATCCCGCATAGATATATTTTTTTAATAAGGAAGGCATCACAGGTGCGAAAAACAGACCCAATATTGTTCAGGCTCCGCACATTATCCAGTATCACGATAAGCGGGGTTTTTTCTGCTTCTCTGAATTCCGTTACTGTTTTTCTTTCCAGTTCGCTGTTTTGAAGTTTCCGTTTTTCCATAGTTGCAAAAATAAGAAGAATGGAAGGGAATTGAGAAAGAGACTATGAAAAGATAATTTGATACAGGTTTATTGGCACTACTAAATAATAGTTTCCCCATTGGCTGATTAAATTATAAAAAGAAGAGACTGAACTGAATGATACTTTAGTTCATCTATTTTGTTCCCTGCTGCCGGGCTAAAATTTTCATGATTTAGTTTTATATTAGGCGTTGTAAATCAATTTTAATCTATGAAGACTTACTTTTTCTCCCCATTGTTTATCTTTTTGTTCCTTTCATTCAGCTTTACGGCCCAGAATATCAATAAAGAAGATACCCGGCTGCTCTCAAAGCCGGCTATGAGTGACACTCAAATCGCTTTTATATATGCTGAAGATCTTTGGGTGGCAAATAAGGATGGGTCCTCTCCAAGACGTCTCACTGTAGATGAAGGAATTGAATCTAATCCAGTTTTTTCTCCGGACGGAAGCCTTATAGCTTTTAATGCGGAATACGATGGTAATACAGATGTTTATGTGGTCCCTTCCAATGGTGGGGTGCCTACAAGGTTGACATGGCATCCCGGGAGCGACCAGGTTCGCGGCTTTACCCCCGATGGTTCAGCTGTGCTTTTTGCTTCCCAACGCAGTGTTTTTACAGGCCGGTTTACCAAACTTTTCGAGGTCTCAGTAAGTGGTGGCCAGGTGAAGGAGTTGGAAATTCCCAATGCTTTTTGGGGAGATTATTCCAATGATGGGAGATACATAGCTTACACCCCTTTATATGAGGCTTTCAATCAATGGAAATATTATCGTGGAGGTACGACTTCCCGTATCTGGATATATGATACAAACGATCATTCAGTCACAGAAATTCCTAAGCCTGAAAGCGGAAGCAATGATACAAGACCCCAGTGGCTTGGAGATAAAGTATATTTCAGAAGTGACAGGGACGGGGAATTCAATTTATATAGTTATGATATAAAATCCGAAGAAATTACCCGTCACACCAACTACAATGATTTTGCGGTGATGGATCTTTCCGCAAGCAATAATGAGATCATTTTTGAACAGGCCGGCTACCTCCACACTTTTAATCCTTCTAACAACACCACCGCAAAACTCCAGGTAGGGATCGCGACAGATCTTCTTGAGCTGCGTCCAAGGTTTGTGAAAGGGGATGAATATATACGTAGTGCTTCAATCTCTCCCACCGGTGCCAGGGTAGTGATGGATTTTAGAGGAGAAGTGGTGACCGTTCCCGGTGAAAAAGGGGATGTGGTAAATATTAGATCCACTCCCGGGGTTCATGAAAAATACCCTGTCTGGTCCCCTAATGGGAAATTCATCGCTTATTTTAGTGATGAAAGTGGAGAGTACGCCCTGCACGTGCACGATCAAAGTGAACAAAACGAAGCCCGGAAATTCAAACTTGACGGCACAGGTTTTTATGCTTATCCGCAATGGTCTCCGGACAGTAAGAAAGTAAGCTTCGTAGACAACGGCCGCAACCTCTATGTCCTCAATAGAGACACCGGTAGGGTGGAAAAGATAGCAGAAGATGAACGCTATATGCCGGGGGTCTTTCGGGACTTATTTGGTAGCTGGTCCCACGACTCTAACTGGATAAGTTATACAGTGGTAACCGGAACAAGCTTTGAACAGGCGTATGTATATTCCCTATCTGAAAACAGGTCCTATCCAATTTCTGATGGTTTTTCCAGTGTTTCCAGCCCGGTGTTTGATCCCAGCGGTAAATATCTTTACATGCTTGCTTCTACAGATGCAGGACCGGTGGTGAACTGGTTTGATCAATCCAACCAGGATATGGAAATGACCAGTTCCATCTATCTTGTCACTTTACAGAAGGATGTGGAATCGCCATTTGCAAGGGAGAACGATGTTGAAAAAATAGAACAGGCAGAGAAGGAGGAAGAGAAAAAGAAGAAAGCTGAAGAAGAGAACAAGGAAATCAAAGCGCCTGCTCTAAAGATCGATTTTGAAGGAATTGAATACAGGATCGTGGATATTCCTGTAGCTGCAGGTAACTATGCTTATTTAAGTTCTCCAAAGGAAGGCACCCTTTATTATTTGTCTTATCCTCCTCACCAGCAAAACAAGGCTACTTTGAATATGTATGATCTTGCGGAAAGGGAGAATAAGGAAATTATGCCTGCAACCTCTTATGAGATCTCTGCCAATGCAAAGAAGATCCTTTATAAAGCTGAAGGAAAATGGGGAATAGCTGAAATTGATAAGATGGAAGAGAAGCGGGCTCTTAATACCGCAGATATACAGGTAAAGATTGATCCTGTGGCAGAATGGCCAAATATATTTAACGAGGCCTGGAGGGTGAACAGAGACTATTTTTATGATCCCGGAATGCACGGGGTAGACTGGGATGCGATGAAGGCGAAATACGAGCCGTTTATTGGAGATGTTACTTCCAGAAGTGATCTTTATAGAGTAATGGAATGGATGTTCAGCGAACTTGGGGTTGGGCATCATAGATTTTCCAGCAGGGGAGACAGGCTGCATTCCAGGGAATCTGTCAAGGGCGGACTTCTGGGTGCAGATTACAGCATTGAAAATGACCGGTACAGGTTTAAAAAGATCTATGGAGGACTTAACTGGAATCCAAACCTTCGTTCCCCACTTACCGAGCCGGGAGTGGATGTAAAAGAGGGGGACTATATTCTCGAGGTGAATGGCAGGGAAGTAAAGGGAAGTGATAATATCTATGAATTCTTTGAGAACACTGCAGGAAAGATCGTGATGCTTACGGTTGGCCCAAATCCAAACATGAGAAACTCCAGAAAGGTGAAAGTAACCCCGGTAGAAAATGAAGGGGCCTTAAGAAACCGGGACTGGGTAGAAGGTAATATTAAGAAAGTAAACGAAGCTACCAACGGCAGGGTTGCTTATGTGTATGTGCCCAATACGGCAACTGCGGGACATGAATATTTTAAGCGCTATTTCTTTCCGCAGGCAAACAAGCAGGCTATAATAGTAGATGAGCGTTTTAATGGCGGTGGGCAGCTGGCAGATTATGTTATAGACATCCTTAAAAAACCGGAACAGGCGCACTGGAGGTTCCGTTATGGAAAGGACCTTAAGTCTCCTAGTGCTTCCATACAGGGGCCAAAAGTTATGATAACAGATGAAACTGCCGGTTCAGGTGGAGATTACCTGCCGTGGATGTTCAGGAAATTTGAGCTGGGAACCATCGTGGGAAAAACAACCTGGGGTGGCCTGGTAGGTGTTCTGGGGTATCCTGAATTTATAGATGGAGGTTCTGTTACCGCGCCAAACGTGGCTTTTTATACTGAAGATGGTTTCCGGGTGGAGAACGAAGGAGTTGCGCCAGATGTTGAGGTGGAACAGTGGCCGGAAGAGGTGATCGCAGGAAAAGATCCGCAACTGGAAAAAGCCATTGAGATCGTGCTGAAGCAACTGGATGAAAATCCGCCGGCCGAGGTGCCATCCCCGGAATATCC
>DATHWA010000398.1:0-13231 GCA_035461025.1 Gillisia sp.
AACCCTGGATTAATTGAATTGTTCTATGAACATCCATAGTATGTATTGCGGAAGAATTTGCTTATTTTAATCGAACAATAACGTAAAAAAATATAAAATTATCTGGCCAGAATCTTTTTTCTGGGTGCACCTTTTAATATTGGCAGGGAAATAAGGAAAGTAGCTCCTTCGCTTTCATTATTAATCAGGCTGAGAGAACCGTTATGGCCCTGGGTGATTATATTATAGCTTAAGCTTAATCCAAGGCCAGTTCCCTCGCCGGTTGGTTTGGTTGTAAAAAATGGTTCAAATATCCTTTCTCTTATATCCTCAGCAATTCCCGGACCGTTATCTTCTATTACGATCTCCAGAAATTTTCCGGATTTTCGGGTAGTTATTCTTACTATAGGCTCATAACTATCCCCTTTCCCTTTCTTTTTACCAAGCACGGCGTCCAGAGAGTTTCCTATCACATTAAGCAAAACCTGTCCTACTTCCTGGCCAACGATCCTTATCTCCCCCAGGTGTGGATCAAGGTCTTTTTCAATTTTCGCCTTAAATCCCGGATATTGATTTCTTTTTCCCTGGTATGCCAGCTCGGTATACTTTTCTACAAGATCATTAATATCGAATAATTCAAATATGGGTTTTCCACCTCTGGCATGTTGCATCATGGATCTCACTATAGCATCTGCCCGTTTCCCGTGCTCTTCGATCTTCCGGGTATTTTGCTTTAGGTCGTGCATCAGGAACTTTATCTCTTCCTCATCCCCATTCTTCCGGGCTTCTTCCAGCTCCTCTACCAGATCTGACGATAATTCAGCAAAATTATTGATGAAGTTTAACGGATTTTTAATTTCGTGCGCTACCCCTGTGGCAAGCCTTCCCAGGGATGCCATCTTTTCTGCCTGGATCAATTGTTTTTGAGTGGTTTTCAATTCATTATAGGCTTTTTCCAGTTCTCTCACATTTTCCAGTTCCAATGCTTTCTTTTCATTTTCAGCTCTTAAAGCCTGGGCCTGTGATTCTGCGGCATTAGATCTTGCTATGGCAGTTTCAGCCTGTAGCTCTGCTTCTCTTAGCCTGGCATGGTCTCTTTCTCTTTTAATAAGCCTGCGCCTCTGGATCCTATCAACAATAAAAATGAGGGTACCAAAAAATAAGGCATAGAGCACAAATGCCCACCACTGCAGCCATCCTACCGGTTCTACAGAGAAAGTATAGCTAAGGGGCTTTACAGCCATTATGCCGCTTTCATTCTCTGCCATCACCTCCAGGGTGTAGTCGCGAGGAACAAAATAAGCAGGGAGATTGGTATACCTCAACCTTTTCACCGTGGTGGGGGAAGACCAGGTATTCTCATAACCCCAAAGCCGTGTTCTGTATTTCACATTTGCCACATTGGCAAAACTTAGCGCCGCATATTCAAAAGTGATTTCATTCCTGCTGTCGCTTTTGTAGGAGATCTCCACATCAGTGAGTGCGAGTTTGGGGGGTACATCGTTAGGCTTATCCCTTTCCGGATCATAAATGGAAAGTCCGCCGGAGGTGCCGTAAAAAACCTTCCCATCATCAGCCACCTGAACAGATCCAAATAACCATACCTCGTTAGCTACAAGACCGTCTTGCCGGGTCACTGTTCTAAGGACCTTCCCATTTTCAGGGTCTACCTTTGCAAGGCCCTTGTTGGTTCCTACCCACAAATTTTCGCTGCGAGGCGATAATGCAAAACTCACAGCATTATCTGCAGGAAGACCCCGGTTTCTGTTAACATGGAGAAGCGTCTCCATGGACGAGGTATTAAGTTTAAATAGACCAATTTGGGTACCCACCCATAACACCCCATTGTGCCAGAGGAGCTTTTCAATTTGATTTGTGGGAGCACCTTTATCAATGGACCAAACCTGGCTAAAAATGTTTTCCCTGGACGCTGCATACTTTGCAAGTTGATCTTGATCTAAAGGAAGGTTACTGCGGTATAGGCCTCTGTCCTTGGTTCCCACCCACACAAATCCCTTATCATCTACTGCAATGGATTTATAGAGGGTGGAAGGCAGTCCCTGATCCGGCCCCAATTCGTGGATGGATTCATCTGCAAATATGTACATGCTCTTAACCCCTGGAAACCAAATGCTTTCATGAATTTCTCCATTCTTTTGAATTTTTATATTTTCTGAAGCAATAAAAGGTGGGCTATCCCATATAGAAAAAAGAAATGCCTCTTTTCCGAAAATAGAAATTTCCCGAACATTATAGGCCTCTTCCGGCAGGAGGTTCCTGGCATAAACAATGGCATTAAGCCCTTTATTTGTTGCTATCCAGACTCTGCCTTTTTCATCCCGGGATATCCCATTAACCCAATCCCCTGTAAGTCCATCTGCCTGGGTTATGAACCTGGATGATCCATATTCATTGACACAAGTAGCTCCTCCCTCTGTCCCTACCCAGAATCTACAGGGACCCGGACCGGAAGAAATAAGAACGGTATTGATATTAGCTGAGGGCAGGACCGGTTTTTCACCTGCTATGGAACGGGCGGTAAAATTCTCAAAAGCATTAAAGTTATAACGTAATTTTGATACCCCGCCAGATTGTGCTATCCATACATTACCTTCTGTATCTTCCATTGTATGGTATACCTTCTCGCTAAGAAGTCCACTGGAACGGGAATAAGTGTTCAGGATATCTTTTGTTTCCATATCGATCCTGGAGATGCCGGAATCCATATTACTTGCCAGGATAGAATTATCCTTTAAGGCAGTAATTGCTGTAACATTTGAAGCAAGGCCGCCAATTATAATTTCCGGACTCGAGGTTTTTTCCCTGAAATAATAAATCTCACCGTTCTGCCTGTATGCCCAAATACCACTTTTGGCATCTTCAAATATTGAATTAAAACTCCCATGTTCAAGCCCCGTTTTGGTGCCATAAATAAGATGGGGTTCCTCATCCCGAAATTCAAGCAATAAGCCACCGTCAAGGCCGGCATACACGCCACCTTTTTTAGAGGCTTGGAGCGAATAGACCGCCAGGTTTTCATTCCTTTTTACTGCGGTAGAAATTGTTTCTGAAGTTAATATTCCCTCCTCGTCTATATAATATCTTATAATCCCTTTTTCTGAAGTGCCAACCCATACCCTTCCTTTTTCGTCTACTGCAAGTTGCTGATTTCTGCTTATAGCCTCCCTGCTTAGCAGAGTACCTTTATAAAGAGCAGTGAACTTTATTTTTTTCCCAAATCTATATTCATTCAATGGTTTTTCTGAAACTACCAGCCCGGCTTCGGAAGAAACCCAAAGATGTCCTCTCCCATCTTCTATTATTTGCCCAACCCCCAGGTCTCTTAATCCATGGCTTTGATCATATACTTCCATGGTTGAACCATTGTACCTCACCAAACCCGAGGTGAATACGGTAAACCAAATAAAACCCTGCCTGTCCTGGTAGACATGTTTAACCAGGGCAGATGGCAGGGCATTCACTTCACTATCGCTTGTAAAGTGTGTAAGCGGGAGCTCCTGTGCTCCCGCTTTGAACCATCCGGTTAATAGGATTAATATTGGTAGAAAATACTTCCAACTCATATAATACCGGGTTAATTAACTAAAATATAATCATTATATACCGCCAGACCCATTAAAGGCTGAAAGCAAGCGGGTATCCCTTGAGCTAATAGCTTTAAGCTCTGCATTGGCTGCCGAACTTTCTACAGCACAATTACCTGTTTCCCTGCAGGCTACAGCTTCAGCATAAATAAGCAAAGCATCGTTGAATTTTTTATTCTGTTCCTTTGTACCCGGTAAAAGTGCACCTTTACCACTTACCACATTTAATTCAGCAGTTAGAAGTTGTTGAAGGAAGAAATCCAGATCTGTTTTTATAGGTTTAGATAAAATATCCAGTGCTGCCTTCTCTTTATCTTCACCAAAGAAAAATGGACCGTCAAGGTAGGAATTTTCCACTGCCAATAGAAAACCTCGTATTACTGATGGGGGGTAAAGATCCTTATTAGGTCCTTTTCTACCTATCACCTGCTGCCAAAATTTAGTAGGCTCAGTATTCACTAAAATCACTTTATTCTCTAAATCATTGGTAACCTTCGAGGAATTGAGAAGGTAGCCAAAATTAAATCCTGTAAGATCTTTCGTAACATTGGGTACATCTATAAAATTTTCTCCTACAGCAGTATAATTGGAATCCTCCAGAAGATCTTCACCCACGGCAATACTATAATTTCCGGTAAATACCTTAAAGGAAAATAAACCGTTTTCACCGGTGTCTAAAGAACCAATTTTTTCCCCTGTATCCTTATTTATTAAATCTACCGAAATGAAAGCTATACCAGTTTCTTCAGGATCTTTAATTCCTGATTCATTTGCATCAATATATATACTGCCCGATAAATTATATACCCCGGCACAAGGCCCCTGCACAAGGCTGGTTTCCAATATGCTCCCGCGTGTTGCTGTGGCAGAAATAACCCCTAGCGGTATTTCACCTTTATATGTAAGAGAAAATGTTTGGGAACCATCTTTGGAAATAGACTGATTCCACTTTATTTGATCCTGCGAAACTCCGGCAGCTTGTTGAGGTGAATAGCTTATTAATTCCCCTGCACAAGATGGCAATTCAAATGTAAAACTATCCAGTTGAGGAGTTTCACCGTTGCCTCTGACTTCATAGTTAAAAGTAGTTGTGGCCTCCACGCCCATACCGTCCACCTGCCGGCTTAATAATTTGACTGTATAAGTATTAATTTTTACCTCTTTATAATTATCCAATAGTGCAGAAAAATAGGCAGGATAGGCACCTACCTGTTCTTTTGTTAAAGAGGGTGTTTCATTAAAACTGGCCCCATCCAAAATGGATTCATTTAGATTTTGAAGTTCATTGGCAGGTTCACATGCTGTAAAGGTTCCCATAACGACCACGATGGCCAGGAAGTAATAAATTGATTTCATAATAATTTGATTAAATGGTCCAAAAAACACCGGGAGGAAGTGCAAAAGAAAATAATTGAAAAAGAAACATAGATTTAAGTAAATCACCTTTTTCTTTTCAATGACCAATTGAATCGTAGAGTATTAATTGGTATTAGTGCAAAACAAGAAGCTGGGGCTAAGTTATTCACTTTTAATGAAATAACTTTCGCAAGATATGAAATATTATTCTTAAATTTAAAAATAATTAACAGCATATTTATAGATAAATTTCGTGTTGAAGGATATTTCTTAAGGAAAAACCTCCTTTTATTTAAAAGTTTAAGCAATATCTTAAACATTGTGTTTTTTATTGTGAAAACTTTAATTCCGGGGGATACTTCCCTACAAGATTTCAGCTACCGGACCAAATAATAAATAAAGTACAGTATTTCAACTTTTGTATTTTCTGAAATACTGATAGTCCAGAAAATATTTCAGAAAAAATCAATCTGAAAATCAAAAAATATTGACCAGGAGGATAATTTCAGAAACAAATAAAGTGCAGCACACCTAATTAAAACAAGGACAGTAAGAAATGAAAGCAACCAAAATAAATGAACTGGAATCTGTTTATGGTGCTGCTATAAAAATAGCTACGGGTAAATCTTTAAAAGATTTGGATTATGATTATTTAAGCAAAATTTTTGCACCTTCCTTTTTCGTATATGGTCTTTTCAATAATGAAACATCTATTAATTTACAGGATCTCATGAAGCAATTAGAGGAGCAGCGAAAACAAATTAAACCCGCCCCAATAGCTGAACCTACGCAAATATATCGGGCATATTCCCGCGATAAAAAAACCGCTGTGTTTGTAGATGAACTTCCATTTAAGGAGGGCGGCGATTCCCAGGATAACATTATGAGAATTTCGACGGTGCTATTCAAAACCGATGAAGGCTGGCGGGTTACCCATCTCCATCTCTCTACCCCTTTTTTATCTCCAATAAGAGAAAATTTACATTTTGGAAATTCAGGAACAGAAGCGAACACATCTCTTGAAAAGCTACTGGAAGAAAAAACTACGGCATTGAATGATTCCCTGGAAGTTCTAAAAGCTACCCGGGAGCAGCTTTTACGACAGGAAAAACTTGCAAGTCTTGGCCAGCTTACAGCAGGAATTGCTCACGAAATTAAGAACCCTTTAAATTTTATCAATAATTTTTCAGAGCTCAGTTCAGAGTTTTTGATAGAAATCGATGAAAATCTGCAAAAGCTGGAAGGCAATGAAATAACAGAAGAAATTAAACTTTTACTTGTAGACGTAAAAGCCAATTTGGAGAAGATACACCAGCATGGCACCCGGGCAGATGGGATCGTGAAATCCATGTTATTGCACAGTCGTGGAGGAAATGGAGTAATGGAAGACATAGATATAAATACATTGATAAAGGAGTATGTTAATCTGGCTTTTCATGGAATGCGGGCAAACAAGAACCCTATTAATGTTGAGATTAAATTGGAGGCAGATCCCCAACTTGGAATGGTGAAAATGAATGCTGAAAATTTTAGTCGTGTGATCCTCAATCTGTGTAAGAATGCCTTTGACGCTATGAGAGAGAAACTGGACCAGAACAAAAATAAGGCCTATGTCCCTAAGCTGACAATAAGAACCAGGAGCGAAAATAAAAATGTGATCATTGAAATTGAGGACAACGGCCCCGGCGTGCCGGAGGGGATCAAAGAGAAGTTAATGACCCCTTTCTTTACTACAAAGAAGGGAAATGATGGTACCGGTTTAGGGTTAAGTATTTCAATGGATATTGTCCAATCTCATGGCGGGAGGATGGAAATAACAACAAAAGAAGGCGAATTCACCCGGTTTACAATTGTATTGATTAAAAACGGTCCTGAGATGAAAGAGAATCCTTCCGCGATTTAGCAAGAGTGATAAAAATAATTAATTGGCGCATATGAAAATTTTAATTGTAGATGACGAAAGGGATGTGGAGATGTTGTTTCGTCAAAAATTCAGAAAAGAGACCCGGAATGAGGATCTTGAATTGATCTTTGCTTTTTCCGGACAGGAGGCGCTGGAAATTTTGGGAGCTGTAGACCCTCCTAATGTGGTATATGTATTTTCTGACATCAATATGCCGGGGATGACAGGCCTTGAATTGCTTCAAATCATAAAAAGTCGATTTCCCGGAATAAAAGTGAGTATGATCTCTGCATACGGTGATACAGAGAATCACGATAAGGCAATGTCTTCCGGAGCGAAGGAATTTTTCACCAAACCCATTGATTTTATTTCCCTGAAAAAAGAGATACGTGAAATTATGACAAGTTAAAATAAACCAGAAGGTTATGGCCAAAATATTAGTGGTAGATGATGAAACAGATCTGGAGATCCTTATCAAGCAGCGTTTTCGCCAAAAGATAAGGCAGAATGAATATGAATTTGTTTTTGCCCTGAATGGTCGCGAGGCGCTGGAACAACTTGAGTTACATAAAGATATTGAGCTGGTGCTAAGCGATATAAATATGCCGGAGATGGATGGATTGACGCTGCTCTCAAAGATCAATGAAACCAATGCGCTTTTAAAAGCTGTAATTGTTTCTGCCTACGGAGATATGGAAAATATAAGGATCGCAATGAACCGTGGGGCTTTTGATTTCATAACCAAGCCTGTAGATTTTAAAGATCTGGAAATAACGATAGAAAGGACTCTTGCACACGTTAAACAAATTAAACAAACCTTAAAGGCAATGAAGGAAAATGACATCCTTCGTATGTATGTAGATGAGACTGTATTAAATTTTATGGGCCAGAAGGAAGTGGCGACTTCCATCTTTGAGAATGAAACAATCGATGCTACCGTAGCCTTTATTGATATTGTGGAGTTCACCAAAATTAGTGAGACCAGGCCACCGGATGTAGTGGTTAACCTTCTTAATGATTATTTTGACCTTATGGTAAGGGAGATCATCAATCAAAAAGGAATAGTAGATAAATTTATGGGAGACTGTATTATGGCTGTTTTTAAAGGACCTTTTCATCTGGACCGGGCTATAGATGCCAGTCTGGCGATAAGGAATAAACTGCAGGAACTCCCGGAGATGGAAGAGGATTTTAAACCTATGTTATCCATAGGTATAAACAGCGGGGAAATGATCTCCGGGAATATTGGGTCCTGCACTCTACGCAGGCTGGATTATACCGTTATTGGAGATGTTGTAAACGTAGCTGCAAGATTACAGTCGGCCGCTACTGTGAATCAAATTCTTATTACTAATAAAAATTACGAGAACATAAAGGAATCCTTCATCTGCCGGGAAGTTGGTTCCATTTCAATGAAGAATAAAAAGGAACCTGTAATAGTTTTTGAGGTCGTTAATTAATAAACCTGGCAACTTTTATTAATAAAAATACCCAATAGTTATGAGTAATTCAAGCGCCATTGACTGGAAATCTATTTTTTCTCTTTCTTCTATACTTTATACGGTTTTTGGTGTTTTCTTTGCACTTGTAGCCCTACAGGGTTTTATGATTCCAAACCACTTTCTGGATGGAGGCATCACGGGGATATCAATACTTATGGAGGAGGTTTTTAATATTCCATTTAGTATATCATTGATCGTCTTTAATATGCCATTTCTTTATATGGGTTACAGGATTATTGGAAAAACTTTTAGTGTGAATTCCCTTTTTGCGGTCCTACTACTCGCGGCCCTTATGACCTTTATTTCCTTCCCACAGGTTACCAATGACAAAGTTTTAATAGCTGTTTTTGGGGGGCTTTTTATAGGCCTTGGAATTGGCCTTGTTATTCGCGGCGGGGGTGTCATAGACGGGCTGGAGATCATAGCTCATTACACAAATAAAAGAATTGGTTTCTCTACAAGTGAAATTATTCTATGCTTTAATTCCCTGCTATTTATTGGCGCGGCTTTTGAGTTTGGTATCGAGACAGCAATGTATTCCATCCTGGTATATTATACCGCTATGAAAACATCAGACTATGTGGTGGATGGCTTTGAGGAATTCACTGCTTTAACTATTATTTCAAAGGAATATGAGAAAGTTAAATCTGTGATCGTAAATGATTTTGGTAAAGCTATAACAGTATATAAAGGAGAAAGAGGTTATCTTCCTACATCTTTTAACGTTAAACACGATTGTGATATTGTTATGACCATCGTCACCAGGATTGAGATCCACAGGATAAAGGAAACTATAAAAGTCATTGACCCAAAAGCCTTTTTCTATGTTCAAAGGATCAAAGAGGTGAAAGGGGGAGTTGGCAAACACACAAATATGGAACTTTAAATGCCTGCCTTTAAAGAAATATATGAGAAGGTAATGAGAAATCTGGAAAACTGGGTTCCTCATCATTTTACATACCATGACGCAGCTCATACCAGATATGTTTTGGAACAGGCTGAAGTCATTGCCGGACACGAAAATGTCACCGGGAGAGATCTACTGCTAGTGAAGATTGCCGCTCTTTATCATGACATTGGATTTATTGAAGGTAGACACGACCATGAAGCCCTTAGTTGTAAGGTAGCAAGCGACGACCTTAAGAATTCCTTGTTAACAGGGGCTGAAGTTAAAAAAGTATGCGGAATGATTAATGCTACTCAAATTCCCCAGGAACCTAAAGATTTATTAGAAAAAATAGTGGCAGATGCAGATCTTGAATATCTGGGGACTAATAATTTTGAAAAATTTGGCCGGAGACTTTACAAGGAAATGCGTCATTTTGACTCCACTTTAAATCCACGAAAATGGGATGAGATCCAGATTGATTTCCTCACAAAGCATACTTACCACACGAATTATTGTAAACAATACAGGGAGCCAGTTAAACAACTTAATTTAGAGATGGTAAAGGAGCGTTTAATGACCTTAAAATAAATTTTCTTGCTTTACCAAAACAGGAATAAATCATGGAATTATATAAAAATCTTAAACTGCATTTTCCATAATTCTTATCCTCCATAATAGATAGCGATATAGTTTTTTTCTTTGATTTTCAGTATATTTAGAATAACATTTAATATTGAATTTTTCTTGTTTTAAAATTGATTTAAAATGAGTTGTTGGTCTTAAAACCGTCTCCTTTAAATGTATACTTATGATCAGGTTTCTCTACAAAAGTCTTCTTAAACCTATACTCTTCAATTTTGATCCGGAAAAGGTGCATGACGTATTTGTGGATATAGGGGAACTTCTTGGTAAGAGCAGATTAGGAAGGGAAATAATTTCTCTTATGTACAAATATAAAGGACCGGATATTACTACAACTGTAGACGGCATTTCTTATAAATATCCAATCGTTCTGGCAGCCGGTTTTGACTATAACGGAAGGCTTGCCGGAGTTCTTGATTGTCTTTCCTTTGGAGGTGATGAGATAGGATCTGTGACTGCAAGACCGTGCAGCGGGAACCCAAAACCCCGCTTAACCCGACTCATCAAATCAAAATCTCTTGTGGTGTACAAAGGACTGAAAAATGAAGGTGTAGATAAAATAATTGCGAGATTAAAAACAGTTAAAAATCCATCTGGCTTCATAAGGGGAATTAGTATTGCTAAAACAAACGATGCTGCAAACATTTCCCCGGGAGCCGGTTTGGATGATTATTTCTATTCTTTTAAAAAACTTACAGAAGAAAATATTGGCGATTTCTACACCATTAATATTTCCTGTCCCAATGTTCACGGAGGAGAGAATTTTGCTGAACCAGAACGTCTCGATGCACTTCTAAAAAAACTTTTTTCCATTACCCCTGGTCGTCCTGTTTATTGCAAAATGCCAATTAATATCTCCTGGGAAGATTTTAATGAGTTGCTGAAGATTTTGGACTCTTATCCCGTGAATGGGGTAGTGATAGGTAATCTTAATAAAGATTATTCCAACATTACTCATCCCGAAGATGCACCAAGAGAATATCGGGGCGGACTAAGCGGCGCTCCCTGTTTTGAACTTTCGAATGAACTAATACGTCGAACCCGCCGGGGATGGGGAAAACGGTTTACTATAATAGGGTGCGGTGGGATCCTAAGTGCAGAAGATGCCATGGAAAAATTTGAAGCCGGTGCAGACCTGCTGCAGCTTATCACCGGAATGATCTTCGAAGGACCCCATCTTATGAAAGAGATATGTGAGGCTTACAGTACTTCAGAATTTTTCAGAAAAAAGAGATCCTGGAAAATGACAGAAACTGAGGTCGAAGCTTAATATTATCTTTCACTCATTCCGTCCATTCCCGATAATTTTTTATCTGGTTTACTGAATAGAATCAATAATTTCAGCAAGAAAACTATTGATATCGAAATCCGGATGTTCTACAAGTCCAAAGCGTACGATCACCAGATCTTTTGAAGGAATGATGAATACGTGCTGCCCCTGGAAACCATTGGCCGAGAAAAGGTCTTCCGGTAGATCTGGATACTTCTTTCCTGCATTTAACCAAAAATGCGCTCCGTATTCCCCTTCGGAACCCTCGGTTGGTGTAGCCGAATATTCTACCCAGGAACTATTCAATATCTGTTGACCGTTCCAGCTTCCTTTGTTGAGATATAATAAACCAAATTTACCCCAATCCCTTGCTGTGGCCCAGGAGTAGGAAGAGCCAACATAAAATCCTGCTGGATCCATCTCCACAGTCATAGAACTCATTCCTATCTTATCTATAAATTCGCTGTACCAATAATCCAAATATTCCTGTTGAGAATCAAATTGGTCCCGAATGAATCTTGAAAGCAAGTTTGTTGTACCTGAAGAATAATTCCAAATTTCTCCCGGCTCTCCCACCTGGGGTTTCTCCATTTGAATACAAGCCATGTTTTCAGCAAGGAAGAGCATCCTGGTAACATCAGATATCTTGGTATAATCTTCCTCCCATTCGAGTCCGCTACTCATCTGCAATAAATTATGGAGGCTAATCTGCGACCGCTCATCACCTTTCCACTCCGGAAAAAGGTTGGTTTGAGAGGTGGAGATCCTCCCTTCTCTTTCCATAACCCCAAGCACAGAACTTGTAATGCTTTTGGTCATAGACCAGCCAAGGACTTTTGTTTCAGCATTAAAACCCTTCGAATATTCTTCTGCAATGAGATGATCTTTATAAATTACTAATACTGCTCTTGTTCTTTTAGCCGTTTCTCCATCAGCATCAAAACCCAGGGAAACTGCACTTTTTAGTTTTTCCTGGTCTATGTTTGAAAATATAGTATCAATCGGCTCTCTGTCACCATAGGGGTATGGATCGCTATTTTTTAATTTGTTCCTTTGAGGTACGGGATTTCCCGAAATTGAAAATTCCAGATCCTCCGGCAGGAGTGTGCAGCCCGCTCCTTCCCTGTAAATGGCAGTTCTTTTTTTAAGTCCGAATACTGAGGAGGTCGCCAGTTTTCTTTCTAGATCCACCTCATTATTGGCCAGGCTCACAGGTGCAAAATCATTGTCGCCTTCCTCAATTGAAACAAGGTCCCTTTCTGCCTCAAAAACGGCAGAGCATACGTTCTTGGCTGCAAATCCTGTTATGATATTTAAGCGGGGGTAGTAAATATACCCTGTAAATATCAGGGCAAGAATCACCAGTAGAATTCCTAATTTCCATATTTTCTTCATAAACCGCGGGGGGTATTTGGTATTTAATTTTCAAGTTAAGAATTCAAATTAAATTCTAATCCATATGGGAACCGGAATTAAATAAAGGAGTGTTTTCTTGTGATATACACCGGGATGCGAAGCATCGAGTAGGTAAAATTATCTCTTTTTATTTCTCTTCTCTCTTCTCTCTTCTCTCTTCTCTCTTTTCTCTTTTCTTGTTTCTTGGTTCTTGGTTCTTGGTTCTTGTTTCCTGGTTCTTGTTTCCTGGTTCTTGATTCTAGTTCCTTATTCCAAATGAACTGAAAAAAAAATCAAAGTGGTTTCGCACCAGTTGCAGTGGAATTCTTTTCTTCCATCATTTTATCCAACAAAAAGTATACAGGGCAAAATCCTGTTAATGAGCTTAGGATCTGCAGCACGGCTACTGCACCGGCAAGGTACAACCATTGAATATTAATGCTAATTGCTAAGACTATACTCAATAAATAAATTGCTCCTACAATTCCGTCATGCAGCTTGATTTTAGTTTTTGAACGATACGTTTCCATAACAAATCAATTTAAATTAAAAATATTTATATGCTTCTATTAAATTTAGCCATTTTTAAAATATAAAACATAAAAAGCTGAGAATTAATATCTTACAATTTGAACCCTTAAATTAATATCTAGTTTTGTCCGTATAATATCTCCTCAAATACATAGGTCA
>DATHWA010000399.1:0-3995 GCA_035461025.1 Gillisia sp.
AATAGGGCAAAATGGGAAGTGATAACACATAGCACTAATACCCATACTGCATCATTTGCTACAGGTGCCCTGGAATCAACCTTCTATAGGGTTTTAATTCAGGCTGGAACTTGCACAGAGTATTCCACTAGTTTTTATATAAGGGCATTACCTACTGGAGCTGCTCCAACGGTAGAAAATTTGGATCCGGATGATTTATATTGTTTAGGAGAAGAAGTAAACCTTTTGGCTAAAAGTAATTATTTGGCTACACAGGATGCAATATCCAATTCATCAGGAGATTTTGATCAAGGGCAGTTAAACACCCAGGATATGAATTCCTGGCTTGTTGATGGCAATCCGGGTGGTTTTACCGCTGGTGGAAATGCGGTAAAACCAAGAAATTGGTCTGGTACAAATAATCATAACTTTGGAGGTATAGAATATGATAGTCAGGATAAAAAATTCACTATAGCCTACGGAAATTATTATGAAGTAGATAAATTTAACAACCCTATATATGAGGGTAACATCCCCACAACTTTAGAAAGTCCAATTATGGACCTTACAGATGCTGAAACCGCAAGTCTTGATTTTGATCAGGCTTTTTATTTCGCAATTAATGATATTGCGATCATTGAAATATCAACTGATGGCGGATTAACTTATCAAACACTACGAGTAATGCACGCTCAGGGAGATCCTGTTACAACCTGGTTTACAGCAGGTACTGCCGAATCTGTTGCAGGGTCAACTGCTACTCAATATAATTTTAATACAGATAACACCTCTATCTCCCTTGCCGATTACCTGCGGGAAACCAGGGTAAGAATTAGATGGTCATTTACTGGGACCAGCGATAGGAGCGTTTGGGCAATGGACAACATTTTTGTGAACAAAAAAGTTTATGTTGAAACTGAATTGGAGTGGACAGAAGGCATTGGAAATCCTGAAGAAGAGCCTATTGAAACCGGGACCACAGAAGTTCCAATCACGTTTGTACCGGATACTCCCGGAGTACACGATTATGGCGGAACCGCTTTGGTTAATGGTTGCAGGACTTATGGTGAAGAGGGAACAGGCTTAATTACAATTAATGTATCCTCTTCTTATGCCGGTGAGGACATTATATATACCAGTGAGGAATGTGGCCGAAACAAGGTTCAATTAAATGCATATGACAACACTAAAACAGCAAATGAGAATATTGAAAAAGGGGCATTTTCTACTCCCGCTTCCGGCTGTAGAAAATGTGATGCTCCCGGGACCGGTGACATTGGAGAATGGTCCTGGGCCGGGGCAACACCATCGTGCACTGATGTTTCCTTTTCCCCCAATATAAATGACCCTGATGCAATCTTTACCGCAGGCCCCGGGACATATACTTTAACCTGGACAGTAAATGGTTGCTCAAATGATATTGAAGTTACAATTGCAAATTGCGATAAAGTTGATTTTGATGGAACAGATGATTACGTGGATTTCAATGATAATTTTGATTTAACAGGAGCCTTTAGCCTTGAAGTGTGGGTGAAGCCCATATCTATTAATGGCACCAGAACTATCCTTTCAAAAAGAGATTCCAATTACTCAGGTAGCGCTTTAGGTTATGATCTAAAAATTAAAGATGGAACAGTCTCCTTTAATTGGGATAAATCGGGTACTTTATCTTCCTCTCCTCATAAAATAACCACAAATCGCTGGTATCATATAGCTTTAACTCATTCAGGATCTGGAGAATACAGGCTATATATTGACGGGATATTTATGAAACTGGTTGCAGGTGGTTCTCCGGGTGATAATGTAAATAAAGCAATTCTGGGAGCAATGGATAATAACCTAACCGGCATGCCGGTAAATTACTTTAATGGCTGGATGGAAGAGTTAAGGATCTGGAAAGTGGCGCTTACCCCCGAACAGTTGCGATTCATGATGAATCAACACATTAAAAAAGCAGATGCCAATAAAGTGGTAGGAGAAATTATTCCATTGAACATCCCTAACCTGGACTGGAATAATTTAGTAGGTTATTATAGGATGGATAACATAGGATGTGGTAATCTTCTTCCTTATAATGATGGGACAAATTATATTGGTGTAAATGGGAAACTCAATAACATAACCACCCCTCAGGAAAATACCGCGCCACTGCCCTACGAATCAAATAATGGCGGAGTTTGGCATAACAGGAATACCTGGGATACTAATTCTGATAGATATTGGACTTTTCCTCATGACACCGGTATTAACGGAGCACATATAGAATGGAATATAGCAGTTCAAAATAACAACATTATTTCTAACAATAATAACATCAAACTACTAGGTTTATTTTCTGAAACCGAAACCCTGCTGGAAATGGAGGGTGTGAGTAACAATACAGGTGATGAATTACGCATAAGTCATTATCTACAGTTAAATGGAATTATTGATTTGGAGGGTGAATCTCAATTAATACAGCCCGAAGGTAGTATCGCAGTTGGAACTGGTCATATAGAACGTGACCAGCAAGGTACCGCAAGCAGTTTTAATTACAATTATTGGGGTTCCCCGGTTGTCCAAAGTTATGGTAGGCCAGATTATAAGGTGAATGAGGTTTTGTTTGATGGTTCGACAATAGGAACAGGTAAATGGAAAATAATAGATTTTGGTAATTCTTATTGGTGGGCCGATAATAAAGATATTCAATCACCAATTAAAATAAGTAATTATTGGATCAACACTTTCAGAAAAAAAACCGCAAATCAATACAGTGAATGGGAAAGAATTGGAAGTAATACTGCAATAAAGATTGGGGAAGGTTTCACTATGAAAGGTACGAAAGATGTACACATAAGTGAAGGTAAGCTTCAAAATTATACTTTTAAAGGTTTTCCTAATAATGGAAATATATACCTTAACGGTCTTTCAACCGACCAAAATTATTTAATTGGAAACCCGTTCCCTTCAGCAATTGATGGAGATCAATTTATTAAAGATAATGCCTCAAGCACTAGTCACAATTCCAAAATTAATTTCAACGGAGTACTTTACTTTTGGGACCATTTTGCAAATAAAACCCATATTTTGGCGGATTACATTGGAGGTTATGCCGCAAGAGTTATTAATGTAGGTGTTGCAGCAGCAGCGACGGATTATAGAATAAACAGTACAGGGGAAAGCAGCACCGATTACTTTAATAACCAGGACAGGATACCACAAAGATATATTCCTGTGGGACAAGGATTTTTTATAAATACCGTTATGGATCCTTCATTGGGGAATGTAACCTCTATAAATCCCGAGGGAATTTTATTTAAAAATTCGCAGAGAAAATTTGCCTTAGAAGGAACATCTGATTCCCAGTTTTTAAAACCAGAATATCCTACGAAAGGAAAGAACCAGGAAGAGGAGGAAGAAAAAAGTAAGGTTATCCGTCTGAATTTTAGATCACCTTTAGGATTTAATCGACCACTTGCCATTGCAACAGATAAAAATGCAACAAACGGTTTTGATATAGGATATGATGCCCCATTGAACGATAATTTTCCTGAAGATATGTATTGGTTAATCAATTCCCGGGAATTTGTTATTCAAGGTGTTTCAAATTATAATTTGAATCAGGAATTTCCATTGGGAATTCATTTAAAAGAAAAAGGAGAAATAAAAATAGAAATTGGTGGTTTGGAAAATGTTTCGCAGGATCTGAATATAATCATTAAAGACTCAGTTTCTAATAAATATCACAATTTAAGAATATCACCATTCAAGATTGAATTGGAAGCAGGCAAAATTTTAGGTAGATTTGCCCTGGTCTTTGAAGATAAAACTGAACTGGAGCTTCCTGATGAAAGTGAAGAAGAAGAAGAAGAAGAAGAAGAAGAGCAGAGTTCAAACCCGGGAACTACCAAGCCCGAACCTACACTTCCAGAAATGGTAGTTGGAATAGGTGATCCAAATGTATTTTACATGGATAACAGTAGGGAACTTGTAGTTGAAAATCCGGAGCAACAACTCATAACCAAAATTACACTGCA
>DATHWA010000400.1:0-3885 GCA_035461025.1 Gillisia sp.
AAAGCAACTGTGCCACTCCCGCGAGTAGTTCTTCAAACGGAAGGGCTTCCTGAAATCGTGCAGTTTCCCTGTTTGTAGCCGCCGATACAGCTTCAGAATTAAAAAACGGCGGATTGCTCACAATGAGGTCATACTTCTCCTCCTGCATCTCCTCCACAAATTCATCAAATGCAGCATGGTAGCAGAATAACCTGTCACCCCAGGGACTGTTCTCGAAATTATCGACAGCCTGCTCATAAGCATCCTCATCAATTTCCAATGCGTCAATAAGATCTGCATAACTTCTCTGGGCCAGCATAAGTGCTATAACCCCGGTTCCCGCTCCTATGTCAAGTATGGATGCGACCGAATCATCTACTCTTGTCCACGCACCCAGCAACACCCCGTCTGTGCCTATTTTCATAGCGCATTTATCCTGTTGGATTGTGAATTGTTTAAATGTGAAGGGAGAAGACAAAGTATTGAGTATTGAGTATTGAGTATTGAGAATTTGGATCCTTGAATTTCCGTCTCCCCCTTCGGGGGTTGGGGGCTTAGTCTAAATAAATTTCCAGCAACCCCGGAGGCGTATCAAAGAATATAGTTTTGTTCTTTTTATCCAGTTTGGAGATAAAATCATCATTAACCGGTATAAGTATCTCTTTCCCATCCTTTTCTATTTCAAAAAGTGGCTGGGCGCGGTTTTCGTTGATGGATTTGATGATGCCTATATTTCCATAATTAGTATCCTCTGCGGTGAAACCTATCACTTCGTGGAAATAGAATTGATCTTCCTCCAGCTCCGGTAGCATAGATAATGGCAGGTAGATATCGCATTTCATAAGATCATCTGCGTCTTCTTCGGTATCTACGTCTTCAAATTTTACACGCAGCAGGTCGCTTTTTTGAAGGGAACTTTTTAAAATAAAAAATGGAACCAGATTGTCGTTGTAGTCAACGAAAACTGATTCCATTTTTGTGTAAGCTTCGGGTTCATCGGTATCGAGTTTGATCAATACCTCCCCTTTAAAACTGAATTTACTAACGATCTTCCCTAAATAAAAACATTCATCTTTGGTCATCGTCAATCTGTAAATTACTTCATGTTTTCACCAGCCTGCTTCTCGTCTGCTTTTGCTTCTTCAGCAGTTTGTGCATCTACTTCATTAGAAAGATCTGCCTCAGCCTCTCCTTCTTCAGTTTTTGCAGCAGCTTCGTTGGCAGCAGCCTCAGCTTCAGCAGCGGCATTGCTTTCAGCTTCACGCTTAGCGTTGGCTTCTTTTTCAGCTTCAAGGGCTTTTTGCTTTGCAGCTTCCTGCTCTTTGCTTAAACCTTCTTTTTTAGCAGATACTTTACCTTCTTTTTCTTCTAACCACGCCTGGAATTTCTCTTCGGCTTGTTCTTCAGTAAGAGCTCCTTTTCTCACTCCACCTGCAAGGTGGTGCTTAAGAAGTACTCCTTTGTAAGAAAGGATCGCACGTGCAGTGTCTGTTGGTTGCGCTCCGTTCTGTAACCATTTTACCGCTCCGTCTACATCCATTTCGATAGTAGCAGGGTTGGTGTTTGGATTGTAAATACCTATTTTTTCAAGGTATTTTCCATCTCGTGGTGCACGAGCATCGGCAGCAATAATCCAGTAAAATGGTTTCCCTTTTTTACCGTGTCTTTGTAATCTTATTTTTACAGGCATAAAAATTAATTTGTGAGGTTCGCGACCTCGATTATTAATAAGTGTGCAAAGATACTATAATAATTTATTCCCGCACATAAAATCTTCAGTTAAAGATAATTATCAAGATGCAGGTTAGAGGGACCCACTTCTTATGAATTTTCCAGAGGTTTCTGTAGCCTGTTAAATCCAGTTAATTATTGCTAAAGCGTGTTAAAGTGGTTGATTGAGAGAAGGTTAACCTGTACATTTAATAAAGAAAAAACTTGAACAAAAAAATGATCCTATGAAATTTACTGAAAAGATCTCCGGGATGCTGAATGATCTTTTGGAGAAGAATTACGATACAGAAAAGAACTATCGCTATGCCGGAGAAAATGCAGAAGACCCGCAGTTAAAATCATTCTTTAACGAAAGGGCCCAGGAGAGATATGATTTTGGCCATGAGCTCAAAAGTGAGATAAGGAATTTTGGTGAAAGCCCGGAAAAGGGTAGTAGCATTGGTGGTGATATACAGCGGTCCTGGATGAACCTTAAAACCACATTTTCGGGAAATAAAAATGAGGCCCTTTTGGAAGAGGTTAGCAGGGGTGAAAAATCTGCAGTAGATGAGTATAATGAAGTGCTTAAGCATACAGATATCCCGCCCTCCACTCAAAATGTTCTTATGAAACAACGCAACGCAATTACGGCGGCGCTTAATAAAGTAAAATCTTTGGAGCAAAGAGCCTCCGGATAAGTATATAAAGAGTTGAATTAGCCCGAAGCCTTCAGGTTGTGCATAATGTATGACTCTGAAGGCTTTTTTATTTATTAAATATTTTCGTTAATAAATCTCTTCTGTAAATTTGAATAGCAGCTTCAAATTTTCCTATTTTTAAGCCTGAAGTAAATCCAAAGAGAAAATTTTTATTTCACTCATTTTGAATGAAGTAGCGGGGGTGAAATAGCTTTTATTAAGCTTCCCGCCATATAAAAATAGCTTTTACGGGTTTCTTCCATGTTGCACTGCAAAACCTGTATATGTACTTAATTTTTGATACCGAGACCACCGGATTGCCCAAACGCTGGGACGCACCTTTAACCGATTTTGATAACTGGCCGCGCTGTATACAGATCGCCTGGCAGTTACATGACGAGATGGGAAATTTGGTGGAAAATCAGGATTTTCTTGTACAGGCAGATGGCTTTAATATTCCCTTTGATGCAGAGAAGATCCACGGGATCTCCACTTCCCTTGCAAATGAACAGGGAGTGTCCCTTCAGGAAGTGCTGGATAAATTTGACGAGGCACTTCAAAAAGCTAAATATATCGTTGGTCAAAATGTAGGTTTTGATGTGAATATCATGGGTGCGGAGTTTCTTCGGGAAAACCGGGAGAACCCGTTGCAGGATTTTCCCGTACTCGATACCTGTACAGAAAAAACAGCCGACCTATGCAAACTGCCTGGAGGTAGATACGGAAGGTTTAAACTTCCTACTTTAACTGAATTACACGAAATCCTCTTCAATGAACCTTTTGCTGAAGCGCATAACGCAACGGCAGATGTGGAAGCCACTACGAGGTGTTTCCTGGAATTGATCCGTAAAGAGGTTTTTACTAAAGAAGAGCTTGATGTGCCGGCAGATTATTTCAGAAATTTTTCTGAAGCAAATCCGCAGCCAATCAAGTTGATCGGGTTAAAGCACATTAACCTGAAAAAAGCTTCAGCAGCCATAAGGGAAAGGCTGAAGAAGGAGCAGGCGCCGGAGAAGATCTCCACAGAGGAGATAAAGGAAAATATGGAGAAAATGGACGAAGTGAGGTTCTCTCATCTTCACAACCATTCCCAGTTCTCTATCCTACAGTCAACTATCAGTATTCCGAAGCTTATAGAAGCCGCTGGAAAAGAAAATATGCCCGCCGTTGCAATTACAGACCATGGGAACATGATGGGCGCTTTCCATTTTGTGAAAGAGGTGGGTAATTACAATAAAGGAGTACGTGCAAAAAATGAAGCGGCCATTGCCAATAATGAACCTGCAGTGGCAAAAGAACTTAAAGCCATTCTTGGTTGTGAATTCTTTGTTTGCGAGGATCACAATGATAAATCCCGAAAAGACAACGGGTACCAGATCGTACTTCTTGCAAAGACCAAAAAGGGATATCACAACCTGGCCAAAATGGCTTCCATTGCCTATACCGAAGGATTTTATTACGTCCCACGAATAGACCGGAAGGTTATTGAGCAGTATAA
>DATHWA010000401.1:0-15969 GCA_035461025.1 Gillisia sp.
AGAGCTTCCTGCAAATGCACCTCTTGGGGAGCACTTAATGCGTGTGAGGGGAGGGGATGTGACGTTCTCCGGAGATCTAAATGATCCCTGTAGTGTAATGGAATATGGCTCTACCCACGATTACAGTGTACGGATCATTGACAGTTCGCTTTCTATTGATGACTTTCTACTTAATGATGCTCGTCTGGAAATTGCAGAGCAGGGAGATGGAGTATACAGAGTTTTCCTGGAAACAGATTTTGATCGCCCGCTACGGGTAACAGTTCATAATCTTTTAGGGCAAAAGATGATCGAGAATCAGGTGGAAAGCACCGGCAGAGGTTATCTTTATGAGTTTAATATGTCCTATGCAGCCACCGGGGTTTATTTGCTTAGAATAGGTACCCGGGAAGTAGGAAAAGTAAAACGCTTTCTTGTAAAATAGACGGATTTTTGATGCTCCTTAATTATTAAAAACATGAGGTAATGCTTATTTTTGAGCAAACTTAAAACCCCCATGAAGATAATTTCTTATAATGTTAATGGCATACGGGCTGCAATACGAAAAGGTTTCATGGATTGGCTGCAGCAAGCCAATCCTGATATTATTTGCCTTCAGGAAATAAAAGCCACGCCGGAACAATTAGATCTAAATATATTCGAAGAAGCCGGGTATCCTTTTCACTATTGGTATCCTGCGAATAAAAAGGGCTATAGCGGTGTAGCAATTCTTAGTAAACATGAACCAAAACATGTTGAGCACGGGACAGGTATTGATTATATGGACTTTGAGGGGCGTAACCTTCGGCTGGATTTTGAGAACTTTTCGGTAATGAGCCTTTACCTTCCTTCCGGTACTAATATAAATAGGCTGGAGCATAAACTGCAATACATGGCAGATTTTCAGCGTTATATTGACCAATTAAAGCTCCAGGTTCCAAATTTGATCATTTGCGGAGATTATAATATATGCCATCAGGCTATCGATATTCATGACCCGGTGAGATTGCAAAATACCTCCGGCTTCCTACCGGTGGAAAGGGAATGGATAGACGGTTTTATGAAAAGCGGATTTATTGATTCCTTCAGGCACTTTAACGAAGAAGGAGATCATTACTCCTGGTGGAGCTACAGGGCAAATGCAAGAAACAATAACAAAGGATGGAGGATAGATTATAATCTGGTAGCGGAACCAATGGCACATAGGCTGAAACGAGCTGTGATCCTCCCGGATGCCATGCATAGTGATCATTGCCCTGTTTTACTTGAAATTGAACATTAATTTAATAACCTTATATATGTCTATTAGAATCGTATTAGGAATTTTTCTCTCGGGCTTATTGTTTACTTCATGTGTTTCCTCCAAAGCGCATAAGGAATTACAGTCCCGATATGAAAACCTTGAAACCAGAAATCAAAAGCTAAATAATGATCTTAGGGAAACCCGTGCAAAAGGGGAGAGGGATCTGGAATCACTCCAGGGAGAATATGACAGGTTGCGGGAGGAACGCGATCAAATTCAACGTGACCTAAAAAATACCCAATCCAATCTTAAAAGTCTCACTGAATCATATGATGCACTGGAAGCAAACAGCTCCACTGCTTTGGCTGAAAATTCAAGGAGAAATAGGGAGTTAATTGCTCAATTGGATGAAAAGGAAAATAAGCTGGCTGCAGAACAGGCACGACTCGAGAAATTACAAAGGGATCTTGCTGCCAGATCCAGCAGGATAGATGAGCTGGAAGGTTTAATTGCCGCAAAAGATGCCAAAATGAATGCTCTCAAAACAGCGGTTTCCAATGCTCTCACTAACTTTGAAGGCAAGGGGTTGACAGTGGAGCAAAGGGACGGAAAGGTTTATGTTTCCATGGAGAACAAACTCCTTTTTAGTTCAGGAAGCTGGGCTGTAAATGCTGAAGGTAGAAGGGCGGTCCAGCAACTTGGAGAAGTGCTGGCACAAAATCCCGATATCGCCGTTCTTATTGAAGGGCATACAGATAATGTTCCTTATGGCGGCAGTGGACAGCTACAGGATAATTGGGATCTCTCGACTAAACGTGCAACTTCTATCGTTCAAATCCTTCGGGAAAACAGCAGAATTGATCCACAAAATTTAACCGCTGCGGGCCGGGGAGAATATGCCCCTGTGGCCGGAAATGAAACTGCAGAAGGCAAAGCTAAGAACAGAAGAATAGAAGTGATCCTCACTCCTAAGCTTGACGAGATAAGCCAGATGCTTAACGAGATTGACTAATTCTCCTGTCCAATACCTATTCCGTTTTATTTATCATTCCGGGAGTAGGTTTCTGCCATAATGGCCTCCGTTTCCTGAAGATCTTTAAATACCTCATATGTCTTGCCCTGGGTGCGAAGAGCACCAAGGGTATTAGCATACTGGCCTGCCTTTACGGGATCATTATGAAATGCGAAACCATAACCTAAACCTCCGGCAAAAGAATCACCGCAACCAGTCGTATCAACAACCTCCTCTACCGGGACAGATTTTATGAACTCGCTGTAGGTTTTTCCTTCGCGACGGGTGTAGAAAACACAACCTCTGGAGTCTAGTGTCACATATAATATTTTTACACCCTTGTCCAACACATGTTCTGCGAACTCCTCCAAATGACTGGTATCCTCTTCCTTGTAATTACCCATTTCTTCCTGCAGATATTCGTTTTTAAACCAGCAGCATTGGGATTCTTCAAGGTTCATTTTTAAAACATCTATATAAGGGAGCCATTCATCGCGGTCTATCCAAAATTTTCTTTCCCTTGTGCCATTGATGTTAAGGGAAGTGGTTGGCCCGTGAGCATCAAAAATTATTAATCCGTTACTATTCTCCTTAATGTATCTCAACGTGCTTAAGGATATCTCAAAATCTGTAATTGGCACGAAAATAAAAGCATTTGAATCCAAAAAAGGTTTTACATCCTGCGGCAGGATGGGGTCCATAAAAGCGGTTTGTTTTTCAAGTCTGTTATTTTGATCTGTGAACTTAAGTTCAATCACTGTTCCCCTATCTTGTACAGAAGTAAGTCCCTGCAAATTAACATTCGGAAATTCTGAGAAAAGATCTTTGATCCCTTGCTCATCCTTTTTGTGAATATGAGAGATCACCACCACCTCTCCCCTGTCTTCCATAAGCCGGGATAGTGCAATTGCGGGATGAGTTACACAGCCGTATTTTTGAATGGTTTCATTTTTATAAGTAATTATTGTATCACGCGGGATGGGGCCTAAAACAGCTATCTTCTTCATATATTTCGGGTATTTTTTCGCGGAGGTAAATCAAATTCGAACCTCCTGGATTTAGGAATTTCTGAAAACAGCATCCTAATAATTCTAAATATAGCAAAAACCTCTTTATTTTTGATGCTTTACGTGAGGAGAAGTAAAATTCTTACTAATGAGCAACTATACGTAACAGGAAAATTATATATGAAATATACCAAACTACCAAAAACAGAAATTGAAGTAAGTAAAATTTGTCTTGGAACCATGACATGGGGTCAGCAAAATACTGAAGCTGAAGGTCACAAGCAGATAGATTATGCAATTGAGAAAGGAATAAATTTCCTGGATACCGCAGAGATGTATCCCGTTCCTGCCAACGAAAATACACAGGGAAAGACAGAGGAGATTATTGGGACATGGTTTAAAAAGAGTGGCAGTCGCGATAAGATAGTACTGGCTTCCAAAATAGCCGGGCCTGGAAGGGCGATGGCCCATATTAGGCCTAATCTTAATTTTAAAAAAGAAGCTTTGCAAGATGCTCTGGATAAGAGTTTAAAAAGACTGCAAACAGATTATATCGACCTTTATCAACTTCACTGGCCGGAGAGAAATACCAACTATTTTGGTGAGCTGGGTTATGAATGGAATGAAGAAGTATGGGAGGATAATATTCGGGAAGTGCTATTTAACCTGGAGGAATTCATTAAAGCAGGAAAGGTTAGACATATTGGCCTTTCCAATGAAACTCCTTTTGGAGTTATGCGTTTTGTGGAGGAAGCAAGGAAAGGGGCACCTATGATCTCTACTGTTCAAAATCCATACAGCCTATTGAACAGGAAAGACGAGATAGGCCTTACAGAAATTTTTCAGAGGGAGAATATCGGGCTTTTTCCATATTCTCCACTGGGAATGGGAACACTTTCAGGAAAATATTTGAATGGAAGCCCGGAGAATGCGAGGCTAACTTTATTCACAAACTATAAACGCTACTCCAATCCACAGGCAGTGGAAGCAACGGCAAGATACTGCGAAATAGCAAAAAGTTTTAATTTGATGCCTGCCCAAATGGCTCTTGCCTTTGTACAAATGCAACCCTTTGTTACCAGTACAATTATTGGAGCCACAAGCCTGGAGCAACTTGAGGAAAATATAGAAAGCGTAAATGTTAAACTAACTCCCGAGGTGATTTCAGCAATAAATAAAGTTCATCAGGCTATTCCAAATCCTGCTCCCTAAATAGGAGTTACCAAACTTTCATGAATGAAAGCTGCCTGGTTTTGAGAAGTTCGTATATGGAACCATTCCTGTGATTTCCCCAGTAGTTGCAAGGTGTCCTGTGCAACAAGATTTCCAATGATGTTGGAGCTTTTGGTGGTGGGTTGGTCCCGGAGATTCGAGGTGGCTTTTGTAACAAGTCTTTCCTGGCCGGGAGCTTCTTTAATTAGATCAAAATTTGGTTCTTCTATTTGGTATACGAAAGATAAAGGATCAATGGCTCCACCATAGCCTTTGTAAATTCCAAAATGAAGGTGGGGAGCAGTTGTTCTCGCATTTCCTGTATTACCAACAAATCCTATGGTGTCCCCCTTTTTTACTCTGGAATTCCCAAGCGGTGCGATGCTGTCAAGGTGGGCGTAATAAAGAGACTGGCCCCGCTCTGTATCCCTTAGCCAAACTTGCTTTCCTCCCAGTCCTCGTTCCCCGGAGGAGGTAATCCGGCCATTGGTTGCAGCTACAACGGGGGTACCCCTCGCTGCGAATATATCAATCCCTTCGTGGCTTCTCCCGCCTCCATCCCTGGAGGCACCCCAAAAGCTCTGGATGTGCTTGTTTACACCCCCTGCAACAGGAAACTCATATACAGAGGACTTTTTCATTTTAATAACAAATGGCGTATCTGCATTTATTTCCGGCTGGATTACAATTTTATATAGCCCCGGCTCTTTTATCTCGTTGCGTAAGGACTGTTTTTCATAGCCGGTTCCGGTTATCTTTTTAAAAGGTGCTAAAGAGTCATTCTGCCGGGTAAAAAGGTCTATAAAGATGAGTGAGGAAGCACTATCGGGCTCTACAACAACATCCAGCCTTTCGCCGGGATTTAACTGGACATTATAGGAAAATACCTGAAAAGCCTTAGGCCTAAACTGGCCGGTTTGCAAATAAGGCAGGCCTATTTGTATACTATCATATAAAGCCAGTTGAGCCTGCTCTTCCCAAATTTGAAATAATTGTGCAGAAATATTAAAATCCCTTTGATAACGTTCCCTGTCTGTTGGATTTGTGACAAGATCTTTAGCCTTGTTGAGGTGGGAACAACCGCTTAAAGTTACAATTAGGATAAGTAAAGGTATGAGTATCAATCTCTTCATCAATCTTTTTCTTTTCCATAATTAAGCAGGAATTATGCCACTATTTAGCCGAAAAGAAAGCTCACCACATCTTCAATTTTTGCAACTTTTTGAATCCGGATCTTATAATTGTTTGCCGGGAGTTTTGTTTGCTTTGAAACCATAATAGTCGCAAAGCCAAGTTTTTCAGCTTCAGAGATCCTTTGATCTGCACGGGTTACCGGCCTTATCTCTCCTGCCAGGCCAACTTCAGCAGCAAAACAAATATCTTTTTCAATGCTAATATCTTCATTGGACGAAAGAATAGCCGCAACAACCGCCAGGTCTATTGCCGGGTCATCCACGGTGATTCCTCCGGTAATATTCAGAAATACGTCTTTTGCACCCAGCCTAAATCCGGCGCGTTTTTCCAGTACAGCCAATAGCATATTCAGTCGTTTGGCATTATATCCGGTGGCCGATCGCTGTGGTGTACCATAAACTGCAGAACTTACCAGTGCCTGGATCTCGATCATAAGAGGGCGCATTCCCTCCAGTGTTGCTGCTATCGCAGTACCGCTAAGACCTTCATCATTTTTGGAGATAAGTATTTCTGAAGGATTTGAAACCTCCCGTAAACCACTTCCCTGCATCTCATAAATTCCCAGTTCGTGGGTAGAACCAAACCGGTTTTTATGTGCCCGAAGTATCCTGTACACATGGTTACGGTCACCTTCAAACTGAAGTACCGTATCTACCATATGCTCCAATACCTTTGGTCCTGCAATGCTGCCTTCCTTAGTGATGTGGCCAATAAGGATCACCGGTACCCCTGTTTCCTTGGCGTATTTAATAAGCTCTGCGGTGCACTCTCTAATCTGGGAGATACTTCCCGGGGAGCTTTCAATATAATCGCTGTGCAGGGTTTGAATAGAGTCTATGATCACGATCTCCGGGTCCAGTTCCTCTATTTGCCTGAAGATGTTTTGGGTTTTGGTTTCTGTGAGGATATAACAATTTGCCGGATTAGGATTAATCCTTTCTGCCCGCATTTTAATTTGTTGCTGACTTTCCTCCCCGGAAACGTATAATGTTTTTTGATTTAAATGGAGGGAAATTTGGAGAAGCAGAGTACTCTTTCCTATTCCCGGTTCCCCGCCTAAAAGAGTTAAAGAACCGGGTACAAGGCCGCCGCCCAATACCCGGTTTAATTCTGAATTATTTGTGTTTAACCTGGGTTGGCTTCCTACTTCTATTTCTGCAATGCGCAGGGGTTTTGCCGTTTTCTTTACCTCTCTTGAAGCCTGGGGTTTCCAGTCCTTTTGATCGGGTTTTTGTAGCACCTCCTCAACAAGAGTATTCCATTCTTTACAGGCATTGCATTGTCCCTGCCATTTGGAATGTTGAT
Organism: Gillisia sp.; assembly: GCA_035461025.1. Taxonomy (GTDB): domain Bacteria; phylum Bacteroidota; class Bacteroidia; order Flavobacteriales; family Flavobacteriaceae; genus Gillisia. The sequence continues at coordinate 6,953 of DATHWA010000401.1, forward strand.
TTCCACAATTTTGACAGAAAAAAGTAGTCTTGGTTTTTGCCATACAGGTCTTAAAATGATTTTTTAATAGCCGAAATCTCTTTTAATAGCTTCAGCTTTGTCCAACATAAAGTCTACGGTAAGGAAGGCGATTGGCTCCTGTCCATATGCATTCTGGTAACTGCGCATAGCTCTTTTTGGGTTACCAACTTCTTCTTCATACCGGGCCTCAAAATAGTTGGCCAGCATTGTTTTTGGATAATGTTTTACGGCTAGTTTGGAAAGGTCCTTTAATGCTTCCCAGTTTCGCGTTTTTTCCATCGCATTGTAAGCTGCCATGAAATCATTGACTCTTATTTGTTTCTTAAGACCGAACAGCTCTTCAATGGTTTCATATTTCTCTACCAAATAATCATAACCGGAAACAGAGGTTTGTAAAAGAATGCGGTTATAATCCTGTAAGGAAATAGGGCGGTAAACCTGAAATATCTGTTCAATAGCTTTTGGGATAGCCATTCCTACGAGGGTATAGTGTGTTGCTCCATCAAAATTATCAAAAGCATAGTTGATGTTCTTGTTGTTCAAATTCTTCAGTCTTTCATCAAGGCCCAGAATTCCTTCTTTTAGCTGTGGAATATCTTCCGCGCCAGTTGCCAGGTAATACCAGGTCCTGTTTGGAGACTTTTCGAGAGAGCTGGCAAGGCGTGTGGTCATCTCCGGTGCCAGGTCCGGACTAAGATTGATATATCCCTGGAAGAGCGGATTTTCTTTCAGCAAATAATAATTTATGAAATTGGAAGTAAAGTCGTGCCCTATTATAACTCTAAAGGGTGCTGTTCTATACTTCTTCTCGATATGGGGAAGTAATTCCAGTCCAATAAATTCAAAAAATGCTGCCCCCTGTCCTGCAGGAAGAAATCTTTGTTCGTCATAATAAGCATCATCTTCCCGGGAAGATGCCTGGTTAATTCCTACAACTATCATTTCCGGGATATCTTCCCAATAGGAGTAATAGTCAACGTTACCGGCAACAGGCTCAAATAAATAATCCCCGTCCAGTACAACCATAACAGGATACGATTTATCTGTGTTGGCAGAATAATTTCGTGGAAGTTGGATCTTTATTTGCCTGGTTTCCCCTAGTTTAGATGAGTTAAGGGTCTCGTGTGTTATCTGGGCAGAGGTGACATATGGAGCTGCCAATAACAGTAAAAAAAGTAGTTTTCTTATCATAAGGTTAGGTTAAATTACTGGTCACAAGATAGTTATTATTTCTTACGGTTAAAAACCGGTAGAAAAAGAAAGGAAAATCCTCCCAAAAGAAGAACTAAAAGAGTTTGTGTACCCCAGGTGATCCATCCCAATGCCTCGCCTCCCTGCTTGCTTACCCCAAATAACATAAGAGCGGCCCCAATAGCAACCGGATATACTCCTATTCCCCCATTGGTGGCAGAAATTGTGAAAGATCCCACTACAAAAATTACCATAACTATCCCAAATGATAGCCTGGCAGTCTCGGGAATTGTGAATATGAGTACATAAGTCATTAGAACATACATTACCCATATAAAAACTGTATGAAAAAGAAAGGCCCATTTTTGTTTCATCTTCAGGATGCTTCGCATTCCTTCCAATAAACCCTTCGCGAATGTTTTTATTTTCAGCATTAAAGGCAGGGTAGATCTGCGAATGAACTTAAGAGTTAAGATACCTGCAGTTAATAACCCTATGAGTAGTGCGAAAGTAATAAGTGGGTTAATTTCATTTTCTCTGAAATAGGTAAGTAAATATTCTGCCTGTAGAAGCAAAGTGAGGCCTATGATGAGCAGGAGCATAATAAAATCGGCTATCCTTTCAGAAATAATGGTTCCAAAAGCCTTTTCAAAAGGGATATTCTCATACCCGGAAACTGTTAAGCCACGAAGCACTTCCCCGGATCGGGGAATGCCAAAATTTGCCAGGTAACCCGCCATTACAGCCATAAATCTATTCGCGAATTTAGGGTTATATCCCATAGGTTGTAAGAGATACTTCCAGCGGTATGCTCTTGAAATGTGAGAGAGTAATCCACAAAGAAGGGAAAGTGCGATCCACCCGGGGTGGGCAGAGGTAATATTTTCCCAAAGCTCCAGTCTTTCCTGTGGGGTAGCACTCTTGATGGAGTAATAAATGAAAAATACTCCCAGGAGTAATGGGAGTATTATTTTCAGGATCTTTTTTGTTGTTCTTTTCAAAAGATCAATTCAGTAAATTGTTTTCTTCATTTGGAAATACTAGGGAAGGTTTAAAGGCTTTTGCCTCCTCGATATCCATAATGGCGTAAGTGATTAGTATTAAAATATCCCCCTTGGCCACTCGTCTTGCGGCAGCACCATTAAGAGTGATCTCCCCGGAATTTCTGGGGCCGGGGATGGCATATGTTTCCAGCCTTTCCCCGTTATTGTTGTTTACGATTTGGACCTTCTCCCCTTCAATTATATTTGCGGCATCCATAAGATCTTCATCTATGGTAATGCTACCAATATAATTAAGATCTGCCCCTGTACATTTAACGCGGTGAATTTTGGATTTTACTACGTGAATCTGCATTTGTGTGTATTAGTTATCTAAAGCAATATTATCTATAAGACGTACATCTCCTGCATATGCAGCAATAAATGCACGATAAGTGGCACCGTTTTCCTTCTCACTTGATGTTTTGAGGGAATTGGTATCGGCTATTTCAAAATATTCCAGTTTAAGGGTTTGATGTTTATTAAATTCATTTTTCACCCAATTATTAATGCTTTTTGCATTTTCTGTGCCAAATTTTTCCTTTACTTTTAAAAGGGTTTTATAAATAAAAGAAGCCTCCCTGCGTACCTCCGGGCTTAGTCGTTCATTGCGTGAGCTCCTTGCAAGTCCGTGTTCTTCCCGGTCAATAGGACAGCCAATGATCTCTACTGGTAGGTTATTCTTATGTGTAAGCTTCTTAATTATCTGTAATTGTTGAAAATCCTTCTCACCAAAGAAAGCTTTATGAGGCTGCACAATCTCAAAAAGTTTTTTGACTACCGTTCCTACCCCATTAAAGTGACCCGTTCTATATTTTCCTTCCATTTCATGCTCCAAACCGTCAAATAAAAAATGTTCAGCTACAATATTATCCCCGTATAATTCAGTTGCATTTGGTGCAAAGATAAGAAGGTTTAATTGCAGGTCTTTTAACATTAAAATATCTGTCTCCAGGGTACGGGGATAGTTAAGCAGGTCCTGGGGGTTATCAAACTGTGTAGGATTGATAAAAATGCTTATGACCACTGTGTCACAGGCTTTTGAAGCTTGAATCACAAGAGAGAGGTGTCCCTCATGTAAAGCGCCCATAGTAGGGACAAAACCTATAGTTTTTCCTTCCTGTTTTAAGGCTGAAATTGCGCTTTGTAAGGCGGCTTTCTCTCTAAAAATCTGCATTTTATTATAAAATTAACAGCGTGCAAACTTAAGATATCTCTGGCAAACTGCATAAATTTTTGTAATTTTGCATGTTTTTTATTCGCAAAAGCCAATATATATATGAAAGATAAGAGGATATTGTACGTATCATCTGAAGTTATACCTTACCTGCCCGAAACCGAGATATCATCTATGTCTTTTGAAGCCGCTAGAATGGTAAATGGCCTGGGAGGACAAATCCGGATCTTTATGCCGCGCTATGGGAATATAAATGAAAGGCGTCACCAGTTGCATGAAGTAATTAGACTTTCCGGTATGAACCTGGTTATAGATGATCTGGATATGCCTCTTATTATTAAAGTAGCGTCCATCCCAAAGGAACGCATGCAGGTCTATTTTATCGATAATGAAGATTATTTTAAAAGAAAAGCCACCCTTACAGATGAGGAGGGTAAACTTTTTCCGGATAATGACGAAAGGGCTATTTTCTTTGCAAAAGGAGTAATAGAGACTGTAAAAAAATTGAACTGGGCCCCGGATATCATTCATGTTCATGGATGGCTTTCATCCCTGCTGCCACTGTATCTTCGTAATTATTATGGTAAGGAACCTTTATTTGCAGATGCAAAAATAGTGACCTCTGTGTACAATCAAAGCTTTGATGAAACGTTAGATGAGAACCTGGCCAAAAAGATCCTGTTTGACGGGCTGGAAAATTCAGATGTTAAACATCTTAAAAAGCCAACCTATGTAAACATTATGAAAACAGCAATAGATAATTCTGATGCTGTGATCATTGGTGGAGATGATATTCCAGAGGAACTAAAGAAATACCTTAACAAAATTGAAAAACCCGTATTGGATTATCAAACTCCTGAAGAATTCTCTACAGCATACCAGGAATTTTACAACACCCAGGTTTTATCTCAATAAGTAATTTTTATACCGAATGATTTTATTAAAAAGATTACGCTTTATGCCGGCGGCTTTGCTTATGGTATTAGCTTTTGTTTCCTGCGATGATGATTTTCATTCCATTGGAGGGGAACTTGTAGGAGGGCAACTTGATGCCCTTCCCAAATATGAAGCAGGAGTGGTGGCTTACAGCCAGGAATTAAATGCTGTCCAGACTAATAATTTACCTTTGCATTTATTGGGGGTATACAAGGAGCCCGTGTATGGAAATCAAACTGCTAATGTCCTTTCCCAGCTAACCCTGCCAACTAATAATCCTTCCTTTGGAAGCCAGCCCCGCCTTGATAGTGTGGTGCTTACCTTACCATATTTCAATACAAAGTTGGAAGACGATGAATTGGGGAATGCTGTTTACAGGCTTGATTCTGTATTTGGGAATTCTCCAATTAAGCTTTCTGTAAGCCGTTCCGGATTTTTTCTCAATGACTTTGACCCGGATGCTAACTTTGAGAACAGACAGAGATATTACTCTAACCAGGGTGAGATTTTTGAAAACTCATTAATTGGGGATCCAATTTATGAGAATGAATCTTTTGTTCCTTCCAGGGCAGAGGTTACTTTTCGGGAGCGAAACCAGTCTGGAGTTTGGGATACTGTTAGCAAAGGTCCAAGAATGAGAGTTCATCTTCCGCTGGAATTTTTCCAGGAAAACATTCTTGATAAAGAGGGTTCTTCAGAATTGTTTAATAACAACAGCTTCAGGAATTTTATGCGAGGCTTGTATTTCAGGGCAGAGCCGGTAAATGATGATGGCACAATGATGTTGCTTAATTTTAGGCATGCAGATGCGGGAATTATGCTTTATTACACTAATACTATTGAAACTGAAGGAGAAGAGGATTTGGAGGAGGAAAACAGTTTTAAATTAAGTTTTGGTCCTAATCTTGTTAATACATATTCACAAAACCTGCCTCCTCAGGTTCAGGCGGGGATAGATAATTCCAATGAAGAAATTGGTGGAGACCGTCTTTTCCTAAATGGTGGAGAGGGTATTATGACAGTGATTGATCTTTTTGAACCAGAAGAACTGGAGGATTTACGCTCTCGTGATTGGCTAATTAATGAAGCTAATCTAATCTTTTATGTGGATCGGGACATGGTTCGCGGAGGTACTTCAGAGCCGGAAAGTATTTATTTATATGATTTGACAACTACCCAGCCGGTAATTGACTTTTACAGTGGGCGCGATCAGAGTGGAAATTTAATAAGAAATCTTCTACATGCTCCAGTCCTGGAAAGGGATGAAGATGAGAATGGAATATTTTATAAAATTAGAATTACCAGTCATGTTCAGGAAATATTGGAAGGTAACACTGAAAATGTTAAACTGGGGTTGGTGGTTACTCAGAATACGAATTTAGTAAACCCGGCTGCTCTTAGAACCCCAATTGGACCAATTTCAAGAGTGCCAATTGGATCTGTGCTCTCACCAAAAGGAACGGTGTTGCACGGGAATTTATCCTCTAATGAGGAAAAAAGGTTAAAGTTTAATATTTATTATACAGACATTAGTAATTAGAAAATATGTGTGGAATTGTTGGTTATATAGGACACAGGGATGCTTTTCCCATCGTGCTTAAAGGATTAAAGCGATTGGAATACCGGGGCTATGATAGTGCCGGGATTGCCCTTTTTGATGGTACGAGCCTTAATCTTTGTAAAACAAAAGGTAAGGTAGCAGATCTTGAAAAGAAATTTATGGAAACTACTTCCACAGCGGGAAGTATAGGAATAGGGCATACCCGTTGGGCAACTCATGGAGTTCCTAATGATGTGAATTCTCACCCACATTATTCAAATTCGGGAAATTTGGTGATCATTCATAACGGGATCATTGAAAATTATGATACTCTTAAAAAAGAGCTCTTAAAAAGAGGATACACATTTGAATCTGATACAGATACCGAGGTTCTGGTAAACCTTATTGAGGATGTTATTGTAAACGAGAAGGTGAAACTGGGAAAAGCTGTACAAATTGCTTTAAACCAAACTATTGGTGCTTATGCGATTACCGTTTTTGATAAACGTAAGCCCAATGAACTAGTGGTTGCCCGTCTTGGAAGTCCTTTAGCAATAGGGATTGGAGAGGATGAATATTTTATCGCTTCAGATGCTTCTCCTTTTATAGAATTTACCAGTAATGCGATTTATCTGGAAGATGGTGAAATGGCTGTGGTAAGAAGGCATAAACCAATTAAGGTTAGAAAGATCCACGATGATTCTCTTGTAGACCCATATATACAGGAATTACAGCTTAACCTTGAGCAAATTGAAAAAGGTGGCTACGAGCACTTTATGCTTAAGGAGATCTACGAACAACCAGATGCCATTACAGATACCTACCGTGGTAGGATGTTGGTAGATGAGGGTATTATAAGAATGGCCGGGGTAGATGATAATATTGAAAGACTTGCCAACGCCAAGAGAATAATTATTGTTGCCTGCGGTACTTCCTGGCATGCAGGCCTGGTTTCAGAATATATTTTTGAAGATCTGGCAAGAATACCCGTGGAGGTGGAATACGCTTCAGAATTTAGGTACAGGAACCCTGTGATCTATGAAAATGACGTTGTGATCGCTATTTCCCAAAGTGGAGAAACGGCAGATACTATGGCAGCAATTAAACTTGCGAAAGAAAAAGGAGCATTTGTATTTGGAGTGTGTAACGTAGTTGGATCCTCAATTTCCAGGGAAACCAACGCAGGGGCATATACTCACGCCGGTCCGGAAATTGGGGTAGCATCTACAAAAGCCTTTACTACACAAATTACTGTTTTAACTCTTATTGCGTTAAAACTGGCAAAATATAAGGGAGCTATTTCAGATTCACAATTTAGATATCATTTACAGGAACTTGCAAGGATCCCTGCAAAAATTTCAAAAGTTCTGGAGGAAAATGAACATATTAAAATAATTGCCGATAAGTATAAAAACGCACCTAATTGTCTTTACCTGGGAAGAGGATACAACTTCCCGGTTGCTCTTGAAGGTGCTTTAAAGCTGAAGGAAATTTCTTATATTCACGCTGAAGGATATCCTGCTGCAGAGATGAAGCACGGTCCTATAGCTCTCATTGATGAACAAATGCCGGTTGTGGTAATTGCAACCAAAAAAGGACATTATGAGAAGGTTGTAAGTAACGTACAGGAAATTAAATCCAGAAAAGGAAAGATCATTGGAGTGGTGACTGAAGGTGATGAGGCGGTTCGTGAACTTGCAGATTATGTGATTGAAGTTCCGGAAACACTGGAGAGCCTGACGCCGTTATTAACCACAATTCCATTGCAATTGCTTTCTTATCACATTGCAGTGATGTTAGGTAAGAATGTGGATCAACCACGGAACCTTGCAAAATCTGTAACGGTAGAATAAGAAATAATTAAATGCTATAGAAAAGCCTTTCACCTTACCGTGAGAGGCTTTTTTAATATCTCTCAGCCCTCCAAATTAGGAGTGAGAAGTTTGGATCATTTCAAGTAGATGAGAATTTTAAGGCTTTCTGGCTAAATAAAATCTTATTTAAAAAAGTTGTGAGCGAGGCTGTTTAATTTTATAAAGAAAAAACTATCTTTGCAGCCGGAAAAAGACTTGTGGTAGATTCTTATTATTAAGGTGATTATCATAACAAGTTTATAGAAATTTCAATAATAAACATTAAAGGATTATATAATGTCTAAAATCACAGGTAAAGTTGCACAAATTATTGGCCCTGTAGTTGACGTGGTTTTCAACCTGGAAAACGCCGATTTACCGAAAATTTACGATTCCCTTGAAATTACCAGAAAGGATGGTTCTCTTCTAGTGCTTGAAGTACAGTCTCACATTGGTGAGGACACTGTAAGAACAGTATCTATGGATTCTACAGATGGTCTGGCACGTGGGGTAGAGGTAGTTGCTACCGGTGCTCCTATCCAAATGCCAATAGGCAAGGATGTTTACGGCCGTTTGTTCAACGTGATTGGAGATGCTATTGACGGTATGGAGAACCTGCCAAAAGCAGGAAATGCAGGATTGCCAATTCACCGTGAGGCTCCTAAATTTGAAGATCTTTCTGTATCTACAGAAGTTCTTTTTACAGGAATCAAAGTTATTGACCTTATCGAACCTTATGCAAAAGGTGGTAAAATTGGTCTTTTTGGTGGTGCAGGGGTTGGAAAAACCGTACTTATCCAGGAATTGATCAACAACATCGCAAAAGGACACGGTGGTCTTTCGGTATTTGCAGGGGTTGGAGAAAGAACTCGTGAAGGAAACGACCTTTTGAGAGAGATGTTGGAATCCGGAATTATTAAATACGGAGATGACTTTATGCACTCTATGGAAGAAGGTGGATGGGATCTTTCTAAAGTAGATAAAACTGCTTTAAAAGACTCTAAGGCAACTTTCGTATTTGGACAAATGAATGAACCACCTGGAGCACGTGCACGTGTTGCACTTTCAGGTCTTACTATAGCAGAATATTTCCGTGATGGAGCGGGAGAAGGACAGGGGAAAGATGTACTTTTCTTCGTAGATAACATTTTCCGATTTACACAAGCGGGATCTGAAGTTTCTGCACTTCTTGGACGTATGCCATCTGCGGTAGGTTACCAGCCAACTCTTGCAACAGAGATGGGTGCGATGCAGGAACG
>DATHWA010000402.1:0-4384 GCA_035461025.1 Gillisia sp.
AAGGTGGGGCAACCGGAGGAGGATTTTCCCAGGTCCTGCCTATGGAAGATATAAATCTCCATTTCACAGGGGATTTTTCAGCCATAGAAAAAGCAAACAACCTCCTTGCCGCTTTAATTGATAATAATTTACAGAGCAGGATTAATAACCTTGGCATAGACGCAAGAACTGTCTCATTGAAGCGGGTAATGGATATGAATGATCGTGCCCTACGGGATATCACTATTGGTCTTGGGGGAACAGCAAACGGGGTGCCAAGGGAAAGCGGATTTGACATTACCGCTGCTTCAGAAGTTATGGCAATTTCCTGCCTGGCAAAAGATATGGATGACCTTAAAAAACGTTTAGGTAATATTTTTGTGGGATTCACTTTTGACAAAAAACCTATATATGCCCGGGACCTAAAAGCTGAAGGAGCCATGGCTACCCTGCTTAAGGATGCAATAAAACCAAACCTGGTACAAACCATTGAAGGTAATCCGGCAATCGTGCATCTTGGGCCATTTGCAAATATAGCCCAGGGTACAAATTCTGTACTGGCGACAAGAATGGGTATGACCTTAAGCGACTATACTGTTACAGAAGCCGGTTTTGGGTTTGACCTGGGTGCAGAAAAATTCCTGAACATTAAATGCCAGAGCGCCGGCCTTTCTCCTAAAGCCATTGTATTAACTGCCACCATCAGGGCTTTAAAATATCACGGAGGAGCTGCACTAAACACTCTCACCGTACCAAACCCGGAGGCACTGCGAAGAGGCCTTCCAAACCTGGAAAAACATTTGGAGAATGCCCTGCAATTCAACATCACTCCTGTAATAGCTATCAATCTTTTTGCATCAGATTCTTTTGAGGAAATTGAGATCATCAAGGAATTTGCAGAAGAAAAAGGGGTAAGAGTTGCTGTGGCTGATGTTTGGGCAAATGGAGGCTTTGGAGCAATAGAATTGGCAGAGAAAGTTGTGGAGATCGTTGAAGAGGGGTCTTCCCACTTTAAACCGCTATATAGCTGGGATATGCCTGTAGTAGATAAAATTGAAACAATAGCCACCAGGATCTATGGTGCCGCAAATGTTGAATTTTCTGCAAAAGCTAAAAAAGACCTTAAGACCATAGCTGCATTAGGCCTGGAAAAATTACCGGTTTGTATCGCAAAAACTCAGAAATCTTTGTCAGATAATCCGGCGCTTTTAGGCAGGCCTAGGAATTTCACGATTACGGTGAGGGAAATAGAGATAGCGGCCGGTGCCGGTTTTCTTATCCCAATCACGGGAGAAATGATGCGTATGCCCGGTTTACCGGCTCATCCTGCATCAGAGAATATCAACATAGACAATGAAGGAATCATTTCAGGTCTTATCTAATAAACTTCAGAAAAAAAACAAAGAATAAAAATTATTCAGGTATGTCAACCTAAGGTTAAAACTGCAGGCAGGGCGGGTAAAAATAGTATCTTGCACCTAACTAACACCAAGGAACTTTCATGTATTATATTCTACATCATTCAGCCGATTTAGATAAAGTAGAAAATAATGTACTTCCCCTGCTTGTAGATTTTAATCCCAAACTGGTAGAGTTTCCCATCACAGGGAATTTCTCTCCGGAAGAAAATTCAACCCTTATCACATATCTCGATGATGAATATCTTCGGGAATTTCTTGTCCTGGCCGCAAAGGAAAACTGGCCCATTGGAGTTTTACCACATCCGGGGAATGTTTACACGATCAAAGGACTTGGTATTTCGGGCAACCTTGAGGAGGCTGTGAAGGAGATCCTTGAAAGCAAGGAGATCCATAAACTGGACATTTTGAGATGCAACGGTAAACCGGTGTTCCAGGCAGTAAATATTGGAGATGTCTTTGCTCTCACAGAAGGTACTGCAAAGAATAATTTTACCGGGGAGGTTATTACATTTCTTCGGAATATAAGGAAACTACCATCTTTAACACATAAATCTTTTCTTCTATCTACAGAGGATGAAAAGATCATACATACGTCTGCACTGGGGCTTATAATTGTAGAACACCCCTTAAGCTCCGTAATTTCAAAAAGGCTTATTTCAAAAAGTGCGATGAATGACGGGATGTTCCATGTCCTGATCCTTTCTCCACAGAATATTTTTGAATTGTTATGGTTTTTAGTAAGAAGTTTGATTCCCAATAGAAAACCTATGGAGGTGTTGCCTTCATTTATTGGACAGATCAAGACCTCGAGCCTTAAAATTGAAGATGAAGTAGAATTTGAATATACGGTAGACGGGATACAGGATACCGCAAAAGTAATTTCCCTTGAAATTGAGCCGGAGGCCCTTATTCTCAAACAAGCAAGTATATATACAACCAAGACTGAAGGGGCAGACGTAAAGAAAAGTTTCAAAACAGATAGATTACCCACGGGACAAAAACGGGAAGAGCTTACCAAAAGAAAATTACCATTTTTGCCCCGTGCAACTACAGAAGAGTTTCAGGAACTTTTCAAGGTGTTGAGGGAGAATTCAAATCTTAGTGCGCCTTATATCATAATGATGGTGCTATCAACTTTGATAGCTACTTTTGGATTGTTCGCAAATTCTTCCCCCGTGATTATAGGAGCGATGATCCTTGCACCAATTATTACCCCCATTGTAGCTTTTTCCATGGGTATGGTGCGCTATGATGTAAGAATGTTAAAGACAGGGATCATTACAATTTTAGTGGGAACTTTAGTAAGTTTAATATTTGCTGCAGGTGTAACTTTATTGATCCCTCTTAAACTTTTAACTTCTGAAATTGATGCCCGGCTCTCACCAACTCTTTTGGATATGGGAATTGCCGTAGCCTCAGGGGTCGCTGCAGCTTATGCCCATGCAGAGGAAGGTATTGCAAAAAGCCTCGCGGGGGTTGCGATTGCAGTTGCCCTTGTACCTCCACTGGCTGTTGCAGGAATTGGAATTGGCTGGTGGGACTGGGAAGTATTTTCCGGGGCGTTCCTGTTATATCTTACCAACCTTGCAGGAATTATAATGTTTGCCGGGATTACTTTTCTTATTCTTGGTTTTGCACCTTTCAGAAGGGCAAGAATGGGTCTCATTTACACGCTTATTATCATTATAATGGTCATGGTGCCATTGTCACTTTCTTTTGAACGTATTACACAAGAGGCCAGGATCACCCGTCAATTGGAAGGAAGTATTATTGAAGAAGTCTTTTTGAAAGATGTCAAAGTAAGATTTGGAAAAAGACTGGTGGTTTCACTTAGGCTTGTAAGTACAGATGCCATTGAACCGGAGGACATGCAGATAATAAAAGCCAGAATAGAAGAAAAAATTGGCAAACCTATTACGCTGGAAGTGGTTTCAGCTATGGAATTTTAAAACGGAAATTAGTATAGGCCAAAAATAGGTCAAATCCCCTAGTCTGATTTCAATTTTTGGCGTGGTAAAAATCCGACAAATAAAGTATCTTTTAATATATCAATCTGCTTCCTTCCTTTATTAATATTTCTGAAGGGGCTCAAAAAAGAAAAAGATGCCACGGTTTATTATTGAAAGGGAAATTCCCGGTGCGGGAAGATTATCTGCAGAGGAATTAAAACAAACATCCAAAATATCTTGTGATGTTTTACGCAACCTGGGTCCGGACATTCAATGGCTTCACAGTTATGTCACCGGGAATAAAGTTTATTGTGTTTATCTAGCCCAGGGGGAGGAAATGATCATAGAACACGCGCGGCAGGCCGGCCTTCCGGCAACTTCTGTTAAAAAGGTACTTGCCGTCATAGATCCTGTAACTGCAGAGGAAGAGGTTCTGTAGTCTTCCCTTTACTCAAATTTCACTATTTTAGATAAAACTTCCAAATTCAGCAGTTACTTGATGAAAACGAGAGAAGTTTAATTAAAAAAACAGAATTGGGGTATACCGGAAATGGGTAAAAGCAAGAAGGAAACATTTTTAATACACTATTTACCTATTTATGGAAGTTTTTCCACAGGGCTTATGTATGCAGCCATAGGTGTGATAGCAATTCTGTCCCTTTTAAAGTTAAAAGATGGGGGTGCAGATGAAAGTAGTCTTCTCGCCTACCTCAATGATTATCTCCTTGGCAAAATTCTCATAGGACTCATCTTCTTTGGTGCGATGAGCTATATTGTCTGGAGAATTTATGAAAGCTACAAAGATCCCTATAATTATGGCAGTAACTGGAAGGGGATCATGAGAAGGATTGGAATTGGCCTTAGTTCCATTGCAGATGTACTAATAGCCTATTCAGCCCTCGTAGTTTTATTTGGCAACAGTGAGGCAAGGGAAGATGGAGTTCCTGAAGAGGAACGCGAAATGGTGGGAAGTATGTTAAGTGAAAACTGGGGAGACTGGCTGGTGATAAGTATTGGATCAATCATAATTATTAC
>DATHWA010000403.1:0-7391 GCA_035461025.1 Gillisia sp.
ATCACAGATACCACGATTGCCTATCTCAAAGCCAAAGTAGATGCAGGCGTAGATGCTGTACAAATATTTGATTCCTGGGGAGGAATGCTTTCCCCGGAGGACTATCAGACTTTTTCCTGGAAATACATACAGCAAATAATCGATGCCCTGAAAGACGAAATCCCGGTAATTGCATTTGGGAAAGGTTGTTGGTTTGCCCTTGATGTAATGGCAAGATCTGGAGCTTCTGCTTTGGGCGTGGACTGGACCTGTTCTCCAAAAAATGCGAGGTATTTAACCGGTGGCAACATCACCCTGCAGGGAAATTTTGATCCATCGAGATTATACTCTCCGCCTGCAGAGATAAAGAGGATGGTTCATAATATGATCAACGAATTTGGAAAAGACCGTTATATTGTGAACCTGGGCCACGGAATTTTACCGGACATCCCTGTTGAAAATGCAATTGCTTTTGTAGAAGCGGTGAAGGAGTATAAAGCTTATTAGAATTGGCAGTAAGTAAAACGATAGCGTCGCTGGATTACAAGGAGCTCCTTGTTCTTTGCGGAGTTTTTTTGAAAAATCCTTTATACTTACTCCCAACTTATAAAGCTACCAACCAGACTGTCGCTTTAAGCGATCGGTTATATGGCAAATTGCACCATAAGGATAACCGGACAAACGCATTTCGTCACGCTCTATGGAACTATTTGATCTGTAAACACTGCTTATCGGTTGCAGGCTCACCCGAAAAGGCAATGAATTGGAGCAAAAAGATAACAGATCTTCATGAACGGCTTTCGCCTAATGAGGAGCTTGCAAAAGTGATGGACCTCCATAACAACCGGATAGGCAGGGAATTATTTTTTATTTCCCGGCAAGAAGACGAAGAAGAGACTATTTCGACTCTACAACAAATGACCAGAGATGCAGTTAAAGTTGAAAGCCTGTTAGAAATTGATGCAGAGAAGGAAAAACTGGTTTTTATCGAAAAACTCAAAACCCCATTATGAAATCGAAATTCTATAGCTACATTGAGCAACTGCAGGACACAATAACCAATGCCCTTGAGGAAATAGATGGGAAAGCTAAATTCCGTCAGGATCTCTGGGAGAGAACTGAAGGCGGGGGAGGCAGGACCAGGGTTATTGAGAACGGCAATGTTTTTGAAAAAGGCGGCGTGAATATCTCTGCTGTACACGGCCCGCTAGCCCCTGCAATGCAACAGTATTTTAAAGTAGGTGAAGTTGATTTCTTCGCCTGTGGATTAAGCCTGGTGCTCCACCCTAAAAATCCAATGGTACCCACAGTTCATGCAAATTGGCGTTATTTTGAGATGTATGACAAGGATGGTAATACCATAGACCAATGGTTTGGCGGCGGACAGGACCTTACCCCTTATTATCTGTTTGAAGAAGATGCCGTGCATTTTCATCAAATTTGTAAAAGGGCCTGCGATAACCACGATGCAGAATTTTATCCGCGGTATAAGAAACAATGTGACGAATATTTCTGGAATTCCCACCGAAATGAAGCTCGTGGAATCGGCGGATTATTTTTTGATTATTGCAAAGCAACAGAAGACAAAAGCATTGAGCAATGGTATGATTTCGTTACCGAAGTTGGTAACAGTTTCCTCGAAGCTTATATCCCTATTATCGAAAAAAGAAAAGACCTGGAATATGTCGCACCTCACCGTACCTGGCAGGAAATAAGACGGGGACGCTATGTTGAATTCAACCTCGTCCACGACAAAGGAACCTTGTTCGGATTAAAAACCAATGGTAGAATAGAAAGCATCCTAATGAGCTTACCTCCCCACGTGCAATGGGTCTACGACCATCATCCCGAACCGGGTACCGAAGAGGAAAAATTAATTACCATTTTAGAAAACCCTCGAAATTGGGTTTAATATCAATATTCCGAAATAAAAATGCCGCACCTCTGGGGCTATAAATATGTCGCTCCTCTGGAGCTATAAATATGTCGCCCCCCTGGAGCTATAAACATGTCGCCCCCCTGGAGCTATAAATATGACGCCCCCGCCGGGGGCTATAAATATGCCGTCCTCTGGAGCTATAATCATACCGGCCCGCTGGGCTTTTTTATTATTATCATACAGCCCCGGCGGGTCGGAATATATATAACCCCAGAATTATGGAAAAATTTACAAACAACCAGAATTGAGCTCCCGAGGAGCGACATATTTATAGACAATATTTACAATTAAAAAAAGTCGAGCCCCGGTGGGGCGGCATCTTTATGACATAACCGGTCCCAAAAACATAATCCCAGATCCCACGAAATTTAAAATTGCCCCCGAAAAATGGCAAAATTAATATACAAGAGTTGTTATTAACAGGTTAAAAAATTATCAGCTTGAGAAATTTTATATAAATTATATACCGGACAGCCCAACTAGATCAAAAATCCTAAGAATGGCCGATACCTATTCTCAAATATATATCCACGTGGTCTTCGCCGTAAAGCGCAGAGCAAATTTGATCCCACCGGAGAGAAAAGAGGAATTATATAAATATATCACCGGGATTGTTACTAACGAAGGTCAGAAATTAATAGCGATAAACGGAATGCCGGATCATATTCATATTTTGATAGGTTTAAAGCCAAGCAAATCTCTATCAGATCTTGTGAGGGACATAAAAGCAAATTCCTCCCGCTTTATCAATGAAAAAAAATGGCAACCCAGTAAATTTGAATGGCAAAATGGTTTTGGTGCCTTTTCTTATGGGCACTCACAGCTTACTCAAATAATTCCTTATATCGAAAACCAGGAACACCATCATAAAAAATCCTCCTTTAAAGAGGAATATTCTCAATTTCTGCACCTCTATAATATTTCCTTTGATCCCAAATATGCCTTCCCGGATAATTAAATGAATTATCTAAACAGGATAGTGATTGGCCTCTTTAAGTGCCTGGGAGGAAATATGACGAAAAAACATCCGGTTACACACTGGTTTTATTTTCAGAACCCAAAGGATTTGCTGAAATTTGAAGATCATATGAACCAAATTGGTTTTTCCACGATTCAAAAAAATTTAAAAAGAAAAACTCCGAAGGAAAAATTACTTTTGATTGTTGGAAAGACTGAGAAAATAAATGAAGATTCCATCAATTTCGACACAGAAGAGTTTAGAAAAATCACCATTCAATACCATGGCGAATATGACGGCTGGGAAACCCAAATTGAATAATTAAATACAATAGTAATGTACCCACTTAGAAGAAACAGAAGGTTAAGAACAAGCGAAGCAGTAAGAGCCCTTGTTAGGGAAACTGCCATAACTCCAAATGATTTTCTCGTGCCGCTGTTCATCGTGGAAGGAAAAAATGTAAAGGAAGAGATCGCTTCTATGCCCAATTATTACCGTTACAGCCTGGATCTTCTTGAAAAAGAGGTAAGGGAGCTTTGGGATTTGGGCCTTAAGGCAGTTCTGCTTTTTGTAAAAGTCCCGGATGAACTCAAAGATAATGCAGGCACTGAAGCTCTAAACGCTGAAGGTTTAATGCAAAGAGCAGTGAAAACTGTAAAAAATGCCGTGCCGGATATGCTGGTGATGACAGATATCGCTCTGGATCCATATTCTTCTTACGGACATGACGGGGTTGTGGCCGATGGAAAAATCCTGAATGATGACACAACAGCCATTCTCGCGGAAATGTCACTTTCCCACGCCAGAGCGGGAGCAGATTTTGTAGCACCAAGCGATATGATGGATGGAAGGATCTTTGAGATTAGGAGCCTTCTGGAAGATGAAGGGTTCTATGACACAGGGATAATGAGCTATAGTGCCAAATACGCCTCTGCGTTTTATGGCCCTTTTAGGGATGCTTTGGACTCTGCACCCGGGTTTGGAGATAAAAAAACTTACCAAATGGATCCCGCCAACCGTGATGAAGCCATTAAGGAAACATTAATGGATATAGAGGAAGGGGCAGATATTGTGATGATAAAACCAGGACTTTGTTATTTGGACATCGTAAGGGATATTAAGAACACGGTGCACGTTCCTGTAGCTGTATACCAGGTAAGCGGGGAATATGCTATGATAAAGGCGGCATCAGAAAAAGGCTGGCTTAATCATGATGCTGTAATGATGGAACAACTTACAGCAATAAAGCGGGCAGGGGCAAACATGATCGCCAGCTATTTTGCGAAAGATGCCGCAAAACTATTATCCTGAACAGGAGATAATTCCGACTCATTCTGGTCAATAGTTTCTCTGGAGCCACCACTAAAAAAATATCCTGAATTTAAATAAGGGATTCACTTTCTGTGTACATTTGTTATGTGAAAACATCCATTTTGAAGGGGTTGTACGTTTACTTGCTATTGACCATAATGGGCATTGGCAACAGCAGTTCTTTTGCTTTTTCTCCTGCACCTTCACATAATGAAGGATTAGAGGTTCTTCAACAAGATCATCACAATTTACCTTTATTTTCAGAGGAAATTGAAGGCACTTTTATTTTACAGATTGTTTCCGGAAAACAACCGGGGAACCAGGGTAAAATAACTGCATTTATTACCCATTCCATCATAGGTCCCGAGGTTATAGATTTTGAGGAACCTTCAGTTTTTCTTCAGCTTCAAAAGATCTTACTCAATCAACACATTTTTCCTTTCCATTTTTTTTGGTGATTACCATTCTTAAATAAACCCGGGATAGAGCTTTTTTAAGAGATCCTTCCTGCCTTGCTCGAAAATCATTCGGCATAAAATTCAACATTCACCAAAATCTAAAATTACAATGGATACAGCATCTGCCGTTATAGGCATAATTTTAATGATACTATTTGTAGGCCCGGTGGCTTACGTTATTTGGCAACAAGCTGCTAAAGACAGGAAAAAACTTCAGCAGTTAAAGATTGTAGAACAACAAAACGGGTTGCACCTGGACCAGGTAGAGCTAACTCCTTCTCTGCTCCTTGGATTAGATTCAGCAAATAAAAAGCTTGTTGTTGTCAACTCCCTTAAAGGCAATGAGCAACAGGTAATAGACCTGGCAAATGTTTATAAATCACAATTGAAGAAATCAGCAAATCCTGACAATACAGGGGGTAAATCTGCCATCACGCATGTTTCTTTGGAACTGCTAAACGGTAGACCAGGGAATACAACCCAAATAATTTTCTATGATGAAGAGGAGGATACCGGTCATGATATGGCAACCCAACTGTCATTGGCGAATAAATGGGAGTTGCTTCTCAAACCACATCTTAAATCTTAAAAATTTAAATGCCGTAATTTAATAAAGTTACGGCATTTTACTTTTCCGGATTTTCCCCGGTAATGGAAGTATTTAGAATATTATTACCTAATTTAGTGACTTACAACCCACCAAAATATAATATGGGATTATTAATTTTTTACGCTTTAATTTCAATATTTTTTTCTTTTCTATGCTCTATTTTGGAGGCAGTTCTGTTAAGCATTACCCCTACCTACATTCGTATGAAAACTAATGAGGGAAAGGCTTTTGCTCAAACGCTTGCCAATATGAAGAAGGATATTGACAAACCATTGATAGCAATTTTAACTGTGAATACAGTTGCCCACACCGTGGGAGCCATATTGGTTGGGGTGCAGGCAGAGAAAACTTTTGGGGACGGCGGGAACGCGGTTGGAATAGTTTCAGCTATAATGACACTTGCTATCCTTATTATTTCTGAAATAATACCAAAGACAATAGGTGCAACTTACTGGCAATCCCTGGGAAATTTCACGGCAAAAGCTTTACAGGCCCTCCTTTTTCCATTGAAATACACGGGAATGCTATGGCTTATGTTACTTACCACGAAGCTAATTGGCAAATCTGCCCACGTGAGCACGATGAGCAGGGAGGAATTTATAGCCCTGACTGATACCGCGGAAGAAGAGGGTGTTTTTGCTGAAAGTGAAACTACTGTTATCAAGAATCTACTTGTATTTAAATCTGTAGAAGCTAAGGACATAATGACTCCTTTCTCTGTTGCGGTGACTGAGGATGAGAATACCAGCATTGAAGATTTTCACCGTGCCCATAAGAATCTTAAATTTTCCCGTATCCCTATATATGCTGAAAAATCTAATAATATAACCGGATTTATTCTTAAGGATGATGTTCTGGAGGAAATGATAGATGACAAAGGGCCTCAGCCTTTAAGCACATTAAAGAGGGATATTCTTATTACAGATGTTGATAAGCCAATCCCCGAACTTTTTGAAACCTTCATTCAAAAGCGTGCGCACATTGCGGTTGTGGTAGATGAATATGGAAATACCGTGGGGATCGTGACAATGGAGGATATCATTGAAACCCTTTTGGGACTTGAGATCATGGATGAGAGTGACAATATAGAAGATATGCAGGTGCTTGCAAGGCAAAATTGGGAACGCAGGGCAAGAAGACTTGGACTATTAAAACAAAAGGACGATGACCCCCAACCTCCTAAAGACCAGGCTTAACACTCCGCTTGGAGTTGCAGAAATCCAGGGAAATTCCTCCGGAATTTCCAAAATCACAATTAGCGATAGGGAGGAATCTTCCCCTCAAGAAATTCCTGCTGAATTAAAACTGGCAGTCCACCAATTGGAAGCTTATTTTCGGGGTGATCTCAAAGAATTTCAGTTAAAGATTAATCCGGAAGGTACAGATTTTCAGAAAAGGGTATGGCAGGCGCTTATGAAGATACCCTTCGGCACTACTTTTTCATACCTTCAACTGGCACGGCAACTAGGAGATGTTAAGGCGATTAGAGCGGTAGCCGCTGCAAACGGGAAAAATCCGCTTTGGATCGTAGTCCCCTGCCACAGGGTAATTGGAACTAATGGAACACTTACAGGTTATGCAGGGGGACTGTGGAGAAAACAATGGCTACTGAATCATGAAAATCCTCCTGTCCAACAAGTGCTTTTTTAGCCGGATAATAACCAGGAACAACCCCGAATGCTTGTAAATTTCCGTAACTTTAAAACAATTCTTTCCGGGCTTTAACCTGCGAAAAACTTTTATTGGATCAATGAAAAAAGCTTTAAAGATCTTAGGAGCATTCTTAGCCGTATTAGTGCTCGCCGGATTCCTTTTATGGGTGTTGGATTATGGCTATATCTTTCGTGGCCTGCAGGTAGTATATCTCAAGGGACATACCACGGCCTATATAGATGATCATCCAGAATTCTCTAATCGTCTTATTGAGGCAGGAGAGGATCACCAGCCCTGGCCGGAGCATAAAGATTATAACTCTGCACAACCTACAGATGAGTTAAAAAAAACGAATACAGATCTTGGTACCGTCGCATTTATGATAATCAAGAATGACAGTATATGGTATGAAAAATATGCCGACGGATACGATGAAAAAAGTCTTACCAATTCATTTTCCATGGCCAAATCCATAACCACGGC
>DATHWA010000404.1:0-9611 GCA_035461025.1 Gillisia sp.
ATTTGGCAGCTTTGTTTATACCTTCACTTCCGGTAGCACGCCCTTTCAAATCATTGGAGGAAAGAAATTCCAGATTTTCTTTTATTTCGGAAGGTATTATCTCAGATTCTGCACTTAGATTAGCCGTAGCTGTAGCGTCCGATTCCTGCGTAGATTTCTGGCTTAAATTACAGGCTGAAACAGCCATCAAACCAAGAAGCAGAAGTGTTTTTGATAAAAATTTTGTCATATAGCTAAAGATAAGAAAATCCCGCAAAATTGCGGGATTTTATAAATTTTATTCAAAATGCAAGCCTAATCTACGCCAGCATTGTTACCGGGTTCTCCAGGTAACTCTTCAGGGTTTGCAAGAACGCAGCTCCCGTAGCACCATCAACTGTTCTGTGATCACAGGCAAGTGTTACTTTCATAGTGTTGCCCACTACTATCTGGCCATTCTTAACCACCGGTTTTTCTACAATAGCACCAACAGATAATATAGCAGAATTAGGTTGATTGATTATACTCGTAAATTCAGTGATGCCGAACATTCCCAGGTTGGAAACCGTAAATGTACTTCCTTCCATCTCCTGAGGCTGCAGTTTCTTATTTCTTGCTTTACCTGCAAGATCTTTTACATTACCTCCAATTTGAGTCATAGACATTTGGTCTGCATACTTTAACACAGGTACCACCAGTCCTTCATCTACTGCCACCGCAACCCCCATATGAATGTGTTTTGCGATCCTCGTAGAATCTCCGGTCCATTGAGAATTTACTCGTGGGTGCTTGCGCAACGCCATTGCAGAGGCTTTGATAACCATATCATTGAAGGACACCTTAACATCTGGTAATTCATTGATTTGTTTTCTTGAAGCCATTGCTACTTCCATATTTACCTCTATGGTGAGATAATAATGCGGTGCAGTGAATTTAGATTCACCAAGGCGTTTGGCAATAGTCTTACGCATTTGGGAATTCTTGATCTCTTCAAAACTTTCCTCCCCTGCAGGCACATAAGGTTTAACTGCGGCCGTTTCCTCTTTAGAAGTTTCAGTTTTTGCAGTTTCAGTCCTGGCAGTATCTGCTTTTTCTGAAGGTTTATAAGTTTCTATATCTTTCTTTACGATCCTTCCATTCTCTCCGGATCCTTTCACACTGCCCAGATCTATTCCTTTATCTTCAGCCATCCTTTTTGCCAAAGGAGACGCGAAGATTCTGGAACCATCTGCAGCCTGAGTTGATTTTTCTGAAGACGAATCACCTTCAGCAGGTTTAGATTCCTCTTTTTTAGATTCTTTTTTGGCTTCCCCGTCTTTTGGTTTGGAAGATTTTCCTGTACCAATTCCTGAAACATCTGTTCCCTCAGGGCCAATAATTGCAAGAAGGGTATCTACTTTTGCAGTTTCACCCTCTTGTATTCCAATTTTAAGCAAAGTACCTGAATAAAAAGATTCAAATTCCATGGTAGCTTTATCTGTCTCGATCTCTGCGAGGATATCACCTTCTTCAACTTTGTCACCTTCTTTTTTAAGCCAGGCAGCAACAGTACCTTCTTCCATAGTATCACTAAGGCGTGGCATAGTAATAACCTCCACTCCTTCCGGAATTTCTCCGGAAGCATCTTCCGCTTCACCAGCTTCTACTTCCCCTGCATCGTCATCATCTTTTTCAGAAGATTTTTCCTTAGGAGCGTCTTTTTTATCATCCTTTGAGCCGGAGTCACCTCCACCGCTAATAAGACCAGATATATCCTCTCCTTCCTCGCCAATAATTGCTAAAAGTGTATCTACCGGAGCTGTTTCTCCTTCTTCAATACCTATATGAAGCAATGTACCTTCATAGAAGGACTCAAATTCCATCGTAGCTTTATCGGTCTCAATTTCAGCAAGAATATCGCCTTCTTCAACTTTATCACCTACACTTTTAAGCCATTTTGCAACAACACCTTCTTCCATCGTGTCGCTCAAACGCGGCATCTTGATTACTTCTGCCATAATTATTCTACTTTATGTGATAAAAAGGGATAATCCTCTTGTTCATAAACAGTATCGTACATTACATTTTTGGCTGGATAATCAGATTCTTCAGCAAACTTCTCACATTCATCTACAAGGTTTTTCACCCTCTTATTGATTTCCTTGATCTCCTTCTCTGTAGCGTATTTGTTTTCCTTGATGATGTCAAGTACCTGGGTAATTGGATCTATCTTCTGGTATTCTGCCACCTCATCTTTGGTACGATATTGTTGCGCATCACTCATAGAGTGACCACGGTATCTGTATGTTTTTAATTCAAGGAAAGTAGGCCCATTTCCTTTACGGGCTCTTGTAATTGCCTCATCCATCGCTTCTGCAACTTTTACTGGATTCATAGCATCTACAGGGCCACAAGGCATTTCGTAAGCGTTACCTAATTTCCATATCTCAGTACTCTTTGACGTACGGGCAACAGATGTTCCCATTGCGTATCCATTGTTCTCAACACAAAATACGACCGGCAAATCCCATTTAACTGCCATATTCAGAGTTTCATGAAGTGAACCCTGTCTTGCAGCACCATCACCAAAGAAGGTTAAAGTAACTGCATCCCTTTTAAAATATTTATCTGCAAATGCAAGACCAGCACCAAGAGGAATTTGCCCTCCAACGATCCCATGACCTCCATAAAAACGATGTTCTTTACTAAAAATATGCATAGAACCGCCTAGACCCTGGGAGGTACCAGTAGCTTTACCATATAATTCAGCCATTACTCTCCTGGGATCTACCCCCATACCAATAGGCTGCACATGATTCCTGTAAGCGGTGATCATTTTATCCTTGGAAAGATCCATTGCGTGCAACGAACCGGCCAAAATAGCTTCCTGACCGTTGTATAAATGCAGGAATCCTCTAACTTTTTGCTGAATGTAAACCTGAGCAAGTTTATCCTCAAATTTACGCCAGAATAGCATATCCTCGTACCACTTCAAATAGGTGGCTTTGGTAATTTTCTTCATCTACAAATTAATTTAAGGCCAAACAGTGGAGTTTGTCTGGCGGATAACAAAAATACTATTTTCAATAAGAATGGAAAACAGTTTTCCAACTAAAAAAAACGAAATCGTTATAGATAGGAGTTATCGAAGATAAGGGGCAATAATTCTTTCAGGGAACCGGATCTAACAACTTTCCCGGATTCACCCATAAAAAAGATCTCAATTGGCTTTTCCTGCTTTACTTCATATTCTGCAATTGCCTGCCTGCAGGCACCGCATGGCGGGATTGGGGTAACTGTGCGATGGTTTAGCGACCTTGCAGAAAGTGCCATCCTTTTAATCCTGGCTTCGGGATATCTTGCCCCTGCATAGAAAATGGCAGTGCGCTCTGCACATAACCCTGAAGGATATGAAGCGTTTTCCTGATTGCTGCCAATAACCACTTCATCATTATCCAAAAGAATTGCAGCCCCTACTTTAAAATTGGAGTATGGAGCATAAGCCTGATCCCGGGCTTCAAATGCACGCTCCATTAAATGCTGCACATCCTGAGGCAACTCATCAAAATTTTCATATACATCCAATGTAGATGTGATAATTAAAGACTTCATTTATTTCCTTTTATGAATAACAGTTAGTCCTGCAGAAAACACAAAAACACCAACTTAATTAAATTGATAATAATTTCCAGGATTAATTATCTGCATATTGCTCCCCAAAGTTGAACGTAAGCCCAAATCGCAGGGTACCCTCCAAAGGACTCACAACTCTTGAAGTAGAGAAAAGATAAGAAATATCGATTAGCACGGGAGCATATTTAAATCCTGCTCCAAGAGCAAAGAATTTCCTGGAACCTTTAGTGTTACTTTCATTAAAATATCCCGAACGTAGAGAAAACGCATCACGGAAAACATACTCTGCCCCCAAAGCCCAGGTAATTTCCCTCATTTCTTCACTAAAGCCCCCGGGAGCATCTCCAAAAGATTTAAAAATCCCTTCAATAGCACCTATGTTGTTATATATTTGCTCATCTGCGCTGTCAATTACCCCGTCATTATTAAAATCCTGTGGGGTTGGCACTAAAAGTTTATTGAATTCCACATACGTACCCAGGCGGTTATCTGCATCAAAAATAAAATCAAATCCTGCCCCGGTTTTTAAATTAGTTGGAATAAAATTTTCCTGGCCCACATCATCATATTTAATTTTTGGCCCTATGTTGGATATATTTGCACCAGCACGAAATCTTCCGTCAAAATTTGAAAATACGATAGCCTCACTTTGATAAAAAGCAGCTACATCTACTCCAAATGTAGAAGCGGCAGTTGCATCCTCACTATTAACTGCCAGCTTAAGATCAGATCTAAGATAACGACCTGCTACTGCCATGGAGAAGTTATCACTTAACCTTAATGAATAGGAAAGATCCAGCGTCATTTCATTAGGACTTAACAATAATGGCTCCTCTTCAAAACCTCCCTGGGTTTCTATAGATCCAAGACTAAAATACCTAAGACTGGCTGCAACCGCACTACGCTCATCAAGTCTATTAAAGTAGGTAAGATTACCAAGAAAAATATCATTTACAATATTACTCAGGTAAGGAGTATAAGACACACCCACTCCCTGCTTACTGTTGATAAAGGCATATTTGGCAGGATTCCATTGTTGCGAAAAAGCATCGGCAGAAGTAGCAATCCCCTGGTCACCCATTCCCGCAGCACGGGCATCAGCAGCAATTAATAAAAAGGGAACAGCAGTGGTTATTACCCTATCTCTCTCTTCTTGTGAATAAAGGCTGTAATTTGACAGGAACACAAATCCCAGGAACAGAATAGTAATTTTTTTCATCACATTAATTAGTGTTAAACAAATATATATTTTTATTCTCGTAAGCGCAGTGCCTGCTGTCAATTTTGTAGGGAAACCAACACAAAACAACCTTTAATCCATTGGTTCTTTAATAACTAAGGAATTACAATAATATTGTATTTCCAACAGCCTGCGAAGAAATTATAAAAATTTTAAACAATACAGCATCAGGATATATGTATTTTTAACCTTAAATCATTCTATGCCTTACCTCAATACAGCATCAAGAATAAGAGGTATTTATGGGTTTTTGAATCATATGAAATAAACTTGTACTTTTGCCGTTAATTACTATATTGCAAGGCCTAAATTACTACATAAAGAGAACAATTATATGAGGACTAATGTAGCCTTTAAAACACTATTTACCATCGCCATTGGCGTAAGTCTTTTTAGCTGTAACTCTAAAAAGGACAGCTCACGGGCAACCGGCTGGGACATTAATTCTAAGGATGGTGGTTTCCAATACAAGACCGATTATAAAGAACAGGAAACCGCTCCGGGACTTGTTTTTATAGAAGGAGGTACATTTACAATGGGACGTGTCCAGGATGATGTAATGCATGATTGGAACAACACTCCTACCCAACAACATGTGCAGTCTTTCTACATGGACGAAACAGAGGTTACAAATCTAATGTACATGGAATACCTTGACTGGTTAAAGAGCGTATTCCCTCCTACTGAAGAAAATTACAGAAATATCTATAACGGAGCTGTTCCCGATACCCTTGTTTGGAGAAACCGTTTAGGATTCAACGAAACAATGGTGATGAACTACCTGCGCCACCCTGCCTATGCCAATTATCCTGTAGTAGGCGTAAACTGGATCCAGGCGGTTGAATTCAGTAAATGGAGAACCAATAGGGTGAATGAACTTATTTTGGAAAAAGAGGGTGTTACCCAACAGGGGGCGCGATTCAATGTTGACGCTGGAACTACTTTTGATACAGATACTTATTTAAATGCTCCAAGCCAGACTTACGGAGGTAACGAAGAATTGCTTCGGGGTGGAAGAAAAGCAGATAATTTTGGAACCACTCCGGTAGATGGTGGAGAGGCAAAAAATATTTATGTACAACGTAAAGACGGGCTACTTACCCCGGAATACCGTCTTCCTACAGAAGCTGAATGGGAATATGCAGCACTGGGAATGTCAAGTATAAGAAGTTATAATGTATATAGAGGTAGAAAGAAATATCCCTGGGATGGACAGTACACCAGGTCAGGTGATCCTAGAAGAATGGGCGACCAATTAGCAAACTTTAAGCAGGGAGCAGGAGATTATGGCGGGATAGCAGGATGGAGTGATGATGGAGCCGATATTACTGCTGAAGTTAAATCTTATGAACCCAATGATTTTGGTCTTTATGATATGGCCGGTAACGTGGCTGAATGGGTTGCAGATGTATACAGACCTATAGTAGATGACGAATTTAATGACTTCAATTACTTCCGAGGAAACGTTTATACTAAGAACTCGATCAATGAAGACGGAACAGTTAAAATTGTAACACCTAATGAAATACAATTTGACACTCTAAGTAGCGGAAGAATAGTTGCACGAGCTTTACCCGGGCAAATTGCTCAGGAAGCAATCACAGAGTCTGACACCTATATGAGAACCAATTTTGACTCAAGCGACAACCGTAATTTCCGGGATGGAGATAAAAGTTCAACAAGATATTTTGAGCCATTCCAGGATGTTGACAGTCCAAATCGCAGGATGTATAATTCTCCCCAATATGGCGTTACTACAGATACTGTTACAGGTGGAGTGCGTCCGGAATATGATGCAGCTAAGCGAACCACATTAATTAGTGATGAAGTAAGGGTTTATAAAGGAGGTTCCTGGAGAGACAGAGCTTACTGGCTTGACCCGGCTCAAAGAAGATATTTCCCGCAGGATATGGCAACAGATTATATTGGATTTAGAAATGCAATGTCCAGGGTTGGATCCAAATCCCAGGATAAAAATAAATCCTCCAGGAATTAAGTTTCCTGCTATTTAAAAAAAGCGGTTTAAAAAGATGTATTCGTATGCCGAAATTAATTTCGGCAGTTAAAGGAAAACAAGATTCCTTTAAAAAAACGTAAGCACTTTTTAAACCGTTTCTTTTTTTTATATTTTTAGTTCATGAAAATTGAGAAACTCTACCAGCTGTTCCTTAAAAGCAACGGGATAGCCACATACACCAGAAGTATTCGCACCAATCAACTATTCTTTGCACTTAAAGGGGAAAATTTTAATGGCAACACCTTTGCCTGGCAGGCGATCAAAAAAGGCGCAGCCTATGCGATCTTAGATGAGGAGGATTATGCCCAGGGCGATCGTTATATCGTTGTTAGGGACGTCCTTAAAACCTTACAGGACCTTGCAACCCATCATAGAAAAACTCTTGGATTACCAATTCTTGCAATCACAGGAAGTAATGGTAAAACCACGAGTAAGGAATTGATCTATGCCGTACTTAGAAAAAAATTCAACACTCTTGCGACTACAGGAAACTTAAATAATCATATAGGCGTTCCTCTCACCCTTCTTTCCCTAAAATCTCAAACAGAATTTGGGATCATTGAAATGGGAGCAAATCATCCGGGTGAGATAAAGATGCTTTGCGAAATAGCCCTGCCGGATTATGGATATATCACAAATTTTGGAAAGGCCCACCTTGAAGGATTTGGTAGTCTTGAAGGAGTTATAAAGGCGAAAAGTGAATTGTACGACCATTTAAAGGCACGGCAAAAACATATCTTTATTAATGCAGATGACGAGATCCAGCGCAAAAATTTGAGCTATCCCCATAGATTTTCTTTTGGTGAGAATATTGATGCAGATGTCATTGTAGATTATAACATCGCCGGGAATACGGCGGCGATTAAGAGTAATGGAGAAACTTACCTCAGTTCGCTTACCGGCAGTTACAATGCTGTAAATATTGCTGCCGCATTATGCATAGGGACATATTTCAGGGTACAGCAGGAAAGCATAAAAAAAGCCATCCTGGATTATTTTCCTAAGAATAATCGCTCCCAAATATTAAAAATAGGAAATAACACCCTTCTTATGGATGCCTATAATGCCAATCCAACGAGTATGAAGGCTGCTTTGGAAAGTTTTTCTAAAGCCTCTGCACCACATAAAGCAGTGATTCTTGGAGATATGTTTGAATTGGGAAAAGATTCGGCAAAAGAACACCAGGAAATTGTAAATTATCTTGAAACCACAGGTTTTGATCAAATCTTTCTCACCGGTGAAAACTTTTATAATACAGATATTTCAGAAGGAAATATTAGAAAATTTAAATCCTTTGAAGACCTGAAAAATGCACTGAAAAACAGCTACCTGCAGAATACATATATATTGATCAAAGGATCCAGAGGGATGGCATTGGAACGTGTTACAGAAATTTTGAAGGAGAAGGAGACTGAGGGTTCCAGTTAAAAAGAAACCAATTGGATAAAATTGTATAAAAACAAATGGACGGCCCCCACCGTCCATTTGCATATATTTCCAAAATTACCCCAAGAAATTTTAGAAGCTTTAATCAAATCAAAGAGGCTATTATTGGGCTCTATGATTATCGATGTGTAAATATATTCAACCTTTTCAAATAGGAAAAACTTTGACCCACCTGCACCCCGCACTTTAGGAAAGAAATAACTAATAGTAATGATTTAACTATAAATTTTCTAAAAGTTTATGTATTATCTAATATAGTTTTAATGTATATAAAAAATGGAAGTTGATTCCCTGGAGCCACTGAGATATAGACCGTTTACCTTTTTTAAATTTACTTCCTATTTTAGCACTAATTCTAAGGATAGTGTTTATTATAATTTATAATAATAAAAGGCTTCCGGGATGGAAGCCTTTTTTGTGGGTGATACTGGGTTCGAACCAGTGACCCCTACCTTGTCGAGGTAGTGCTCTGAACCAACTGAGCTAATCACCCTAAGAAGTATCGAAGATATTAAATAAATTATCAACAGTTAAATCTAAAATTCGTTTAAAGAAGATTTTTTTTGCCATCATGACTTCCCGATAGCTCACTAACCCAACCAGTATCCTACTCTACTAAATCTCTGAATTACCAGAAAACTTCCTTAGCGAAGTGAAGGACCTCAACTGCCGGTAAAGTAAGTAATAGAGGTTGTTGTACAAAATCAATTTTTCAGCCCAAGGATAAAACCATAAACTTGGTTCTCCTCCTGCAGTATCAAACAACAAAATCAACGACTATAATCCGCCAGAAATCCTTCAGGTAAGGAAGTTCTTCTTTCTTCCACGCTCAAACCTCACAGGTTTTTGAAACCTGTGAGATTTCTTAAAAGGTCTAATCCACCTTCTTTAGACAATTATCATTTCTATCATTACGAATGGAGGAGATCCTTACAATAAGCAGCACTACTTCCAGATAATAAGAAGAGACAGTTTCAAGGCAAATAAAGCTTATTGGCTAGTAAACAATCTCAGAAGGATATTCCAGGAAACTTCAAAAGTGGAAGCAGCTTATACTAAGCTTGCTCATTGGTACAAAAAAGTGGAGGAGTCAGGATTTAAAGCTTTTAATACTGTAGCAAATACTATTAGCTTAAATTATAGATCCATCTTAAACTACTTCAATAACAGAAGTACAAATGCATCGGCCGAATCATTTAACGCAAAAGTAAAAGCCTTCAGAAGCCAGTTCCGAGGAGTAAAAAATATAGAATTCTTCCTCTTCAGATTAACCACAATTTTTGCCTAGTCCACAACATTCATGCTTGATCCGTGGAA
>DATHWA010000405.1:0-3457 GCA_035461025.1 Gillisia sp.
TTAGAATATGCCTTAAAACCTCTGTTTTATCCCTTTGGAAAAAGATAAAAAAAATCTCACTTTATGTTTTCAAGGAGTTCGAATGAAGTTGAGAAATTTTTAAGAAGTCAAAGCAGATAAATAGCGGGTAATTAACTGACCTACAGGGAAATTAAACGACATTCATATGGATACTTTTTGCATCACTTACAATGACTGGAACCCTAAGGAACAAAAACTTCGGGAAGCTTTATGCACTCTTGGGAATGGATATTTCGGAACCAGGGGAGCTGCAGAAGAAAGATCCAGTGATTCCTTCAATTACCCGGGTACTTATCTTGCCGGCGGCTTCAACCGTGCAAAAACTATGGTTGGAGAAAGAAATATTGAAAACGAAGATCTTGTAAATTTCCCGAATTGGTTATGCCTGAGCTTCAAACCCAAAGGAGGAAAATGGCTGAACCTTGAAGAAATGGAAATCCTGGAATATGAACAGACCCTACAAATGAGAAAGGGAATACTGGAAAGAAAATTTAAGGTAAAAGATCATAAAGGCCGAATCACCAAAATACACAGTAGACGCCTGGTGAGTATGGAGAATATGCACCTGGCCGGGTTACAATGGTATCTCACCCCTGTAAACTGGAGTGGTGAAATACAAGTACGTACAGCACTGGACGGGCAGGTTATAAATGATAATGTGCCCAGATACCGGAAACTGGAAAGCAAACATTTAAAGCCGCTAAGCACAGAACTTGAAGACAAAAATATTTTGATCCTGTTGGTTCAAACCACCCAGTCAAAACTTACCATGGCGCAGGCTGCGAAGACAAAGCTTTTCCACAAAGGAAAAGAAATGAAAAGCAAGATCTCAACCAACCGTGAAGATGGATATATAGAGCAAATTATAAGCTTTATGGGAGAGGAAGGAAAAAAATATACCATTGAAAAAATTGTTTCCATTCATACAAGCAGGGACCGGGCGAGCACAGAGCCTTGCCTGGATGCCTGTGAAGACATAAGCCGGGCAGGAAGTTTTCAGCAAATGTTGTCCGGTCATATTGATGCCTATAAATTCCTTTGGCACCGGGGGGATATTGGAATTATTGGAAATAAAAAAATTCAGCAGTTAACCCGCCTGCACATATTTCATAATCTGCAAACAATCTCTCCAAATACCATTGGCCTGGATGTGGGCGTTCCTTCCCGGGGGTTACACGGGGAAGCTTATCGAGGCCATATTTTCTGGGATGAACTGTATATTTTTCCTTTTTTAAATCTGCGCTTCCGGGAAGTCACCAGGAGTTTGTTAATGTACCGGTATTACCGGTTGGATGAAGCAAGGCATGCCGCAAAAGAAGAAGGATACAAAGGAGCTATGTATCCCTGGCAAAGCGGAAGTGACGGCAGGGAAGAAAGCCAGATCCTGCACCTTAATCCGGAGAGTGGTAACTGGATCCCGGATAATACCCACCTGCAACGACATGTGAATTCTGCCATAGCATATAATATTTGGAATTATTACATAGCAACAGATGATAAGCTCTTTCTTTCCCATTTTGGAGCAGAGATGTTCCTGAATATTGCAAAGTTCTGGGCCAGCAAGACCACGCACAATAAAGAAGAAGACCGGTATGAAATCCATAAGGTTGTGGGACCGGATGAGTATCACACTTCCCTTCCGGGCTCTAAAGAGCAGGGCCTTAATAATAACGCCTATACCAATGTCATGGCAGCCTGGGTACTTCAAAAAGCTTTGGAAATTATGGAGCTCATTGAGAAAAGCCGAAAACGGGAATTGCTCAGGAGCCTTTCTATAGGCAGTGATGAGCTCGCATTATGGAAGAACATAAGCGAAAAAATGTATGTGCCTTTTTTAGAAGACGGTATAATTAGCCAGTTTGATGGTTATGAAAATCTGGAGGAATTTCCCTGGGAGGAGTATCGGGAAAAATATGATGATATACAACGCCTGGACAGGATACTTGAAAAGGAAGGCGATAGCCCAAATAAATACAAGGCCAGTAAACAGGCAGATGTGCTCATGCTTTTTTATCTTTTTTCCCGGGATGAACTCCGGCAAATATTTAAAAAGCTGGGTATTGAATTTACTGAAGATCAAATTCGGGATAATGTACAGTATTATAAAGAACGAACCTCTCACGGTTCTACCTTAAGCAGGCTGGTCTTTTCCTGGATCCTTTCAAAATTTGATGAGGAAATGTCGTGGCAAAATTTTGAAACATTAATTGTAAGTGATTTCGAGGACATACAGGGAGGAACTACCCCGGAGGGAATCCACCTGGGTGCCATGGCCGGATCGCTGGATCTTATACAACGTAATTTTGCAGGTCTTGAGGTGGGGGATAATGCATTATGGATCAATCCAAAAGTTCCTTCTGCATTTAAAGCAATTTCCATGCGTGTTAATTACAAAAACCACTGGATCTATATCTCTGTTGACAAAAAGAAGCTTAAGATCTCCTTTGAAGAAGGATGGAGCAATGAAGTAAAAATTGGAGTTATTGATTCACTGCATACATTCCAATTGGGGGAAGTGAGAGAATTCAAGCTTAAGCGTGCCGCTCTAAAGGAAATTTGACCTGGGCCGGATCCACACAGATGAAATTAGAAAAAACCCTCTAAGATGTACATCTTATATCCCCCGGCGGCAGTGATAATTGTAAGTTGCCGGTTAATCAAATTTCCCGATATAGGAAAAACTTATTGACCGGATCTTATAAGTTATTAAAGAAGTTAAAATTCCGCGATCTATTGTTTAATTTTAAGTTTCAGTATAAAGGAGATCTTTTATGTTGCTAAATAAATAATAACCACAGGACGCCCGGTAATCTATAATGGGCTACTGAAAAATAAACTAAATGGATTTTTTTGAACTACTACGTACAGGAGATATTGAAGGAGTTAAACAAAGACTGAAGGAAAATCCTTCTCTAGCTGAAACAAAGGATGACAAAGGTTTTCCACCATTAGTGTTAGCCGGTTATAACGGGCAGTATGAGGTAACAGAAGAATTGCTGAAATCTGGCGCCAATGTAGATGCCCGGGATGTTGCAGATAACACTGCACTTATGGGAGTTTGCTTCAAAGGTTACCCTGATATTGCCAAACTTCTTATTGAAAACGGAGCCAACCTAAATGCCAAGAATTCTCAGGGTGCAACAGCATTGATCTATGCGGTGATGTTTGAGCAAACAGAAATTGTAAAGTTGCTCGTGGAACATGGAGCAGACAGGACTGTGGAGGATATGAAAGGTAGCACTGCCTATCATCACGCAAGGATGAAGGGGAATGAGGAGCTGGCAGAACTGGTTAAGATCTGAATCCAAGAACCGAGAACCAAGAATCAAGAGACAAGAACCAAGAAAAGATAAAAGAAAAGAGAGTAGAGACGGAAAGCGTGCTACGAGCCGGGGAACACCAATGACCATTAGATCCTGGAACAAGTTCAGGATGA
>DATHWA010000406.1:0-8476 GCA_035461025.1 Gillisia sp.
GAAAAGATCTTGAAATGGAAACCCTGGTGGAGATCCTTAACGGAGAACGTTATGTAACCAGCCACTCCTATGTTCAAAGCGAAATCAACAGGCTAATGAAAGTTGCAGAGGCATTTGACTTCAGGATAAATACTTTCACCCACATTCTCGAAGGTTATAAGGTAGCAGATAAAATGAAGGAGCACGGCGTTGGAGCATCCACTTTTTCTGACTGGTGGGCATATAAATATGAAGTAAACGATGCGATTCCTTTTAACGCAGCTATAATGCACAATATGGGAATTACCGTAGCGATTAACAGCGATGACAGTGAGATGAGCCGGAGGTTGAATCAGGAAGCTGCGAAGTCCATGAAATACGGGAATATTTCAGAAGAAGAGGCCTGGAAATTTGTTACTCTGAACCCAGCAAAATTGTTGCATATAGACCAATATGTGGGCAGTGTAGAAGCAGGAAAACATGCCGATTTAGTATTGTGGAGCGATCATCCACTTTCCGTCTATGCAAGGGCAGAAAAAACCCTTGTTGAAGGAGCCGTCTACTTTGATCTTGAAAAAGACGAACAACTTCGCGAAGAGATCGCAAAGCAAAAGAACACTTTGCTAACTCAAATGCTGGAGGCGAAAAATGGCGGTGCCACTACAAAGCCTGTAGCTAAAAAAGAAGATCAGCATATTCACTGCAATACTCTGGAGGTACACTAAAAAATAAGATGATGAAAAATATAAAACTAAATATAATTGCAGTGCTCCTTTGTCTTTCAACGGGTGCATTTGCACAGCAAACCCCGGCCCCGGCACAAAAGGAAGCCGTTACTATTGTAGGGGCCACAGCTCATTTAGGGAATGGGGAGGTTATTGAAAACAGCCTTATAATTTTTGAGGATGGCAAATTGACGCAGGTACTTGATGCCACCAGTACAAAAATGCAATACAGGGGTACAATAATAAATGCTGAAGGGAAGCACGTTTACCCGGGATTTATAGCTCCCAATGCTACCCTGGGATTAGTAGAGATCTCCTCTGTAAGGGCAACAGATGATGAGGATGAAATAGGTGATATGCTTCCTCATATAAGAAGCCTGATCGCCTATAATGCAGAAAGCAAGATCGTGGAAAGTATGCGTCCCAACGGGGTGCTTGTGGGCCAGATCACACCGAGAGGGAGCAGGATCTCTGGTACCTCTTCCATTGTTCAGTTTGATGCCTGGAACTGGGAGGATGCAGCCATGAAAGTAGATGATGGTATTCACATCAACTGGCCTAACAGTTTTACAAGAGGAAGATGGTGGGCAGGAGAACCCCGCGGAATGAACCCCAATAAAGAATATGCTAACGAGGTTACAGAGCTAAAAGAATTCTTTGGTCAATCCAGAGCATATCTTGGTGGGGATCAAAAATTGGTTCACCTTCCATACAGGGCAATGGGAGATGTGTTTTCAGGAAATAAAAAGGTCTACATTCACGTGGATGGTGAAAGGGAAATTTTGGACGTGCTTCAGTTTAAAAAGGAGCAGGAGCTTAAAAACCTGGTATTGGTAGGAGCTTATGATGCTTATAAAGTGGCAGACCAGATTAAAGAGAATAACATCGCCGTTCTCTCCCGGAGGCCACATACCACCCCAAACCAGGATGATGAAGATTATGACTTCTCCTTCAAAAATGCACGCTTATTACACGAAAAAGGTATTCTTGTAGCCCTGGAAAGCAGCGGGCAAATGGAAACCATGAACACCCGGAATCTGCCATTTTATGCCGGTACTGTTGCTGCATCGGGAATGGACAAGGAAGAGGCCTTAAAGCTTATTACTTCCAATACCGCGAAGATCCTTGGAATAGATGATCTTGTGGGAACCCTTGAAAAAGGCAAGGACGCAACCCTTTTTATAAGTGAAGGTGATGCTCTTGATATGCGCGGAAACAGACTGCTAAAAGCCTGGATACAGGGAAGGGAAATAAGCCTTGATACCCACCAGACCGAATTATATGAACGATATTCCAATAAATTTAAATCGGAAAAAGCAGAATAATAATAAACCGATTTGAACACATCTTAACCCCCATTAATTTGGGGGTTTTTAGTTTTAATCTCCTTATTTTAGCCAAATGATTAAACAAATATCCAGTACAAATAATCCGGCAGTGAAGCGACTTCTTCAGCTTCAGGAAAAATCGCGGACAAGAAAAAAGGAAGGGGTTTTTGTTGTAGAGGGACAGCGCGAAATAGAACTCGCAATCAAAGGCGGATTCGAAATCCGGGAAATTTACTTTGTTAAGGATCTTATTTCTTCTGAAAAAATTGAAAAAATGTTCAGAAGAAGAAATCTCCCTCAGATAACTGAACTTTCTTCTGAAGTATACGAGAAGGTCGCTTATAGGGGCAGCACTGAAGGGGTTATAGCTGTAATTGGATCCCGCGAATTGGATTTGCAGCAGCTTGACCTTCCGCAGAAAAACCTATTAATTCTTGTAGCCGAAGCTCCGGAAAAACCGGGAAACATAGGTGCCCTGCTTCGTACCGCAGATGCTGCAGGTGTTGATGTTGTTTTAATAGCCAATCCAAAAACCGACATTTTTAATCCCAATATAATTCGGTCCAGTGTAGGCTGTGTTTTTACCAACAGAATTGGAACAGGAAGCACTACTGAGATTATTAAATTCCTTCAGAACAATAAGATAAACATCTATGCCGCTGCCCTTCAGGCCTCTGTAAACTACAGCGATGTGAATTTCACCGATCCCAGTGCGATTGTTGTTGGAACAGAAGCCACTGGTTTAAGCAAAGAATGGCTCGAAAATTCCACTCAGAATATCATTATCCCTATGCAGGGTGAAATAGATTCAATGAATGTTTCTGTTGCTGCGGGGATCCTTATTTTTGAAGCCAAAAGGCAAAGAGGATTTCATTAATTTTATATCTTTTAATCCGGTTTTACATCATTTTTTTATAGCCATAAACTGTCTTAAATACACCTGACAGCCGGAAAATTTGGATTAAAATTTGCTGGTTAATTTTCATTCGTTACTAACTTAATACTCAAAAATTTGACCCCCGAAACGTTATTCTATATAATTGTAGCTTTAATAACTCTGGATTTTGTTATTGAAAAAATTCTGGACAGACTAAACGCGAAACATTTTGATGATCCCATTCCGCAGGAGCTGGAAGATGTTTATGACGAGAAGGAATATAAGCGCTCACAGGACTATAAAAAAGAGCGTTATCGGTTTGGCGTTATAACATCCACATTTTCCCTGGTACTTATGCTCGCATTCCTCTTTTTCGACGGCTTTGCAGCAGTCAACAATATTGCTGAAGGTATTTCCAATAATTCCATCATTGTTGCTCTCATATTCTTCGGGATCATTCTCTTTGCAAGTGACCTGCTTACGCTTCCATTTTCCTGGTACAGCACCTTTGTTATAGAGGAGAAATATGGTTTCAATAAGACCACTCCAAAATTGTTTTTCCTTGACAAACTGAAATCCTGGGGGTTAATGATCGTGGTGGGTGGTGGTATTCTCGCCCTCATAGTTTGGT
Organism: Gillisia sp.; assembly: GCA_035461025.1. Classification (GTDB taxonomy): domain Bacteria; phylum Bacteroidota; class Bacteroidia; order Flavobacteriales; family Flavobacteriaceae; genus Gillisia. The sequence continues at coordinate 3,541 of DATHWA010000406.1, forward strand.
TCTACCAATGGGCCGGGAACGACTTTTGGTGGTACGCCTGGATCCTGGTGACGATTTTTACGGTTTTCGTAAATATGTTCTACGCCCGTTTGATCGTACCACTTTTTAATAAGCAAACCCCGCTGCCTGAAGGTTCCCTGCGATCAAAAATAGAAGCATATGCACAAAAAGTAGGCTTCGAACTTGATAATATTTTTGTTATAGATGGTTCCAAGAGAAGTACAAAGGCAAATGCATATTTCTCAGGTTTTGGTAAGGAAAAACGTATTACCCTTTATGACACCCTGGTTAATGATCTCGAAGAGGAAGAAATAGTTAGTGTGCTTGCACACGAGGTGGGACATTATAAAAAACACCATGTGATAGCAAATCTTGCCGCAGCCATAATAACAACCGGGTTCACATTGTGGTTACTTTCCATTTTCGTAGGAAATCCATTATTATCCAATGCACTGGGAGTTACAGAACCGAGTTTTCATATAGGCCTTATCACCTTTGGGATCCTTTATAGTCCAATTTCTGAAATTACCGGTCTAATAATGAATTACCTCTCGCGTAAGTTTGAATATCAGGCAGATGATTTTGCCAAAAACACCTATAATGGAGGTGCTTTGATTTCCAGCCTTAAAAAACTTTCTAAATCCAGTTTAAGTAATCTTACTCCACATAAAGCATATGTCTTTGTACACTACTCCCACCCCACTCTGCTGCAGAGATATAATAATTTAACGGAACGGGTTTAGTTGTTTCTTTATAATCTTAATCGTAATTTTAACCTATGACAGAAACCGCTTTAGAAAAGGAGAACAAGGACATTGCACGGCAGTACAAGGAACTGCTGCGCATAAGTTACCGTTCCCTGAATGACGAGGATAAAAAGCTAATAAGACTGGCTTTTGACACTGCTGTGGATGCCCATAAGGACCAACGTCGCAAATCTGGCGAAGCTTATATTTTTCATCCTATTGCCGTGGCAAAGATCGTAGCTTCAGGAATAGGCCTCGATGCTACCTCTATTGCAGCGGCACTTCTTCACGATGTTGTGGAGGATACCAAATACACCCTTGCAGATATCGAACAAATGTTCGGGAAGGTGGTGGCCAAAATTGTAGATGGGCTCACGAAGATCTCCAGTCTTAAAAAGGACAAAAATGTTTCCCTGCAGGCAGAGAATTTCAGAAAAATGCTGCTTACTCTTAATGATGATGTAAGAGTGATCATTATTAAGATAGCAGACAGGTTGCACAATATGCAGACCATGGAATCCATGCGGCCGGACAAGCAGGAGAAAATTGCTTCAGAAACATTGTACATATACGCTCCCCTGGCGCACAGGATAGGACTTTATAGTATTAAAACCGAGCTTGAGGACCTGGGTCTGAAATATACCGAGCCTGAGGTTTATAACGAGATACTTACTAAAATCCGGGAAAGTAAGGAGGAACAGGATGCCTATATCCAGGCGTTTACAAAGGTCATAAAGGATTCCCTGGACCAGGAAAATCTTGATTACGAAATAAAAGGTCGGCCAAAATCCATCTTTTCCATCCGCAGGAAAATGCAGGCTCAAAATATCACTTTTGACGAGGTTTTTGACAAATTTGCTGTGAGGATTATATACAAGAGTGACCTGGCCAATGAAAAATTCCTGGCCTGGAAGATCTACTCCATAGTTACAGATCACTTCCGTCCAAATCCAATTAGACTTAGGGACTGGATATCCTCGCCAAAATCTACAGGTTATGAGGCACTGCATATTACCGTTATGGGACCTAAAGGTCGCTGGGTGGAAGTACAGATACGAAGTGAGCGAATGAATGAAGTGGCTGAAAAAGGGTATGCAGCACATTATAAATACAAGCACGGGGAAGAGCAGGAAGAAAAGGACATGGAAGAGTGGCTTAACCGCTTACAGGAAGCCCTGGAAAATTCTGAGACCAATGCGGTGGATTTTGTCGAGCAGTTCAAGCTCAATCTTTACGCAAAGGAAATATTTGTATTTACGCCACAGGGGGACCTAAAATCCCTTCCCAAGGGTGCAACTCCGCTGGATTTTGCTTTCAGTATTCATACAGAAATTGGTCTGAAAACAAGAGGAGCCAAAGTAAATAATAAACTAGTACCCTTGAGCCATGAGCTCAAAAGCGGGGACCAGATAGAGATCATTACTTCAGAAAATGCAAAGCCTAATGCCAACTGGCTGGACTATGCCACCACTGCCAGGGCAAGGGCCAAGATCAAATCCTCCCTTAAGGATGAGAAAAAGGAAATAGCGGAAGAAGGAAAGGCCATTCTGGCAAGAAAACTGAGGGCCCAGAAGTTAAGCTTCAATGAGAGGATGATCAATGAGCTGGTGATCTATTTCAAATTAAAGACCAGCCTCGACCTCTTCTACCGGGTGGGTATTGGAAAAATAGACAATAAACTTCTTAAAGAATTTACCGCCTCGCGCAGTAATGCTTTTGTTAGTTATATCAAAAGTAAGATCAAGAAACCTACCCTGGTTGAGGACCTTGATAAGGAGGAGATCACCAGCAAATATGATCAGCTGGTTTTTGGAAAGGAAGAAGAGATCCTGGATTATAAACTCGCCAACTGTTGTAATCCTATTCCCGGAGATAATGTTTTTGGATTTATAACCGTAAGTGAAGGGATTAAAGTTCATAAAAAAGATTGCCCTAACGCCATCCAGTTTCAAAGCAATTACGCTTACCGGATCATCCAGGCAAAATGGATAGATTCTTCACAGCAGGATTTCAAAGCGGTAATCAAACTAACGGGTATGGACAATCTTGGACTGGTAAGTGAAATTACCAATGAAATATCCCGGACCATGAACGTGAATATGCGCAGCATCAACTTTGAAAGTTCTGAAGGTTTATTTAGTGGAAAGATCACGGTGATTGTAAAAAATAATTCTATATTGAATACTTTGATCCAACACCTTAAAAAAATCAATGGGATAGATAAGGTGTCCAGAGAATAAACAATACATTTGCACTCACGAAAAATTATGAGCAAAAAAGTAATAAATAAGAACGACCAGGCAGTAGTAAAAAATGTTTTTACAAAATTTTTGGAGGACAAAGGCCACCGGAAGACGCCAGAGCGTTTTGCTATATTACAGGAAATTTATAATAATGATGAACATTTTGATATAGAGTCACTTTATATTAAAATGAAGAATAAAAAATACAGGGTAAGCCGCGCCACTTTATATAATACCATTGAACTTCTTCTTGAATGTGGCCTTGTTAGAAAGCATCAGTTTGGACAAAATCAGGCGCAATATGAAAAGTCTTATTTTGACAGAAACCATGACCACATTATCCTTACTGATACCGGTGAGGTGATAGAGTTTTGTGACCCACGCATCCAAAGCATAAAACAAACTATTGAAGAGGTTTTTAATATTGATGTTTCTAAACATTCTTTATACTTTTACGGCACCAAAAAACAATCAACAAATTAAATTTTTATGGCAGTAGACTTACTACTCGGGTTACAGTGGGGAGATGAGGGAAAAGGTAAAATAGTAGATGTATTTACCAGCAAATATGACATCATCGCACGTTTCCAGGGCGGTCCAAATGCAGGTCATACTTTAGAGTTTGACGGGCAAAAGCACGTACTTCACACAATCCCGTCCGGTATATTTCACAAAGACACCATTAACCTTGTAGGCAATGGAGTAGTTATAGACCCGGTGATCTTCAGGAAAGAATTACAAAACCTGGATAAATTCAGCACCAATTATAAAACAAACCTTCTTATTTCAAGAAAGGCGCACCTAATATTACCTACCCACCGCCTTCTGGATGCAGCATCTGAGGCATCTAAAGGCAAAGCAAAAATTGGTTCTACCCTAAAGGGAATTGGACCAACTTATATGGATAAGACCGGTAGAAATGGCCTGAGAGTTGGAGATTTGGAACTTGAAGGATGGGAGAAAAAATATCGTAACCTTGCCGATAAACATGAATCTATGATCGCATTCTATAATGTGGATCTACAATATAATCTTGCTGAACTGGAGGAGGATTTCTTTGCAGCGGTAAAAGTTTTAAAGGAGCTTACCTTTATTGACAGTGAGGAATACCTTAGGAAAGCACAAAAAGATGGAAAAAGTATCCTTGCAGAAGGTGCCCAGGGTTCTTTGCTTGATATAGATTTTGGAACTTATCCATTTGTAACGTCATCAAATACTACTGCAGCCGGAGCCTGTACAGGACTTGGAGTTGCCCCGAATAAGATCAAAGAGGCCTACGGAATTTTCAAGGCGTACACCACCCGGGTTGGAAGTGGCCCCTTCCCTACCGAGCTTTTTGATGCGGACGGGGAAACTATGGGACGGGTTGGAAATGAGTTTGGAGCTACCACCGGAAGACCACGACGTTGTGGGTGGTTGGACCTGGTTGCCCTGAAATATGCTGTGGAGATCAACGGAATTACCCAGCTTATTATGATGAAAGGTGATGTGCTTAGCGGATTTGAGGAATTAAAAATTTGCACTGCATATAATTATAAGGGTGAAGAGATTTCTCATTTACCTTATAATATTGAAGCAGAAAATGTTACTCCTGTCTATACAACTGTAAAAGGCTGGAAAGAAGATCTTACTAAAATGACTTCAGAATCTGAACTTCCGAAGGAATTCATCGATTATGTGGAGTTTCTGGAAAAAGAACTGGAAGTGCCAATTTCTGTTGTATCTGTAGGCCCGGATAGAAAGCAAACAATTACAAGATAATTTTATAAAAATATTAGTTTACAATGCTCTTCAGAAATGGGGAGCATTTTATTTTAAAAGATTTCTGACCACCAGTCCACCTAGTCCACAGCTAATACATTAATCAATAGAAAGCATTACGCCCCTGCAGGGCTGTTTTGACCGCGTTGGCGTATTTCATCCCGCTTCACGGGATGCTGACAGATT
>DATHWA010000407.1:0-4804 GCA_035461025.1 Gillisia sp.
GTCCCCTTTCCACCACGGGGATTGATACTTATAACTACATACTGGCAGACAGTTCCTTTATAGAGGATAAATGGTGTTACAAAATCGTCTATTACCCCAGGCGGGAAAATGAGCTAACCTTTAAAGGAGACTTTTGGGTAAACGATACCACATGGGCTATAAAGACCATCAACCTGGAGATGGCAGAAAAGGCAAATATCAACTGGGTTAACGGGGTCTACCTAGAGCAAGAGTTTGAGGTTTATAATGATTCTATCTTCCTTCTGAAGCGGGATTTCCTCATGGCCGATTTCTCCTTTGAAAGAAAGGAAGATGCCCGCGGGATCTATGGCAAAAAGACAGTGGTTTATGATGATTTTGTTTTTGATAAACCACAACCCGATAAATTTTATACGAATAAAGTGGTCAATTACCGGGATGAAGTCTATAACCGGGAAGAGGAATTCTGGCAACAAAACCGATTGGAACCCTTAAGCCGAAATGAGAGCGGAGTCTACCAAATGATAGATACCCTGCAAACAGTAAAGGCCTTTCAAAGGGTTTACAGGCTGGCTCATATAGCTGCTACAGGATATGTGGAATTTAATGGATGGGATCTGGGACCGGTCTATAATTTTGCGGGATACAACGAGGTCGAGGGATTCAGGCTGAGGTTAGGGGCGAGAACATTTTTTGGTCCAAATGATCCGTGGAGGATAGAAGGCTATACTGCTTATGGATTTCGGGATCAAAAATTCAAATACGGGATGCTGGGGCAGGTGATGCTGGATAAGGCCAGCCGGTTTATAATTTCTGCCGGGTATAGAAGGGACGTGGAACAGCTGGGTGCCTCCCTTACAAATGTAACAGATGTGCTGGGCCGTAGCCTGGCTTCCAATTCGCTGCTTACGGTGGGAGACAATGATAAACTTTCGACTATAAAACTTGCCACTTTCGGATTGGAAATTGAGCCAATTCGTAATATAACATTTCAGTTAATTGGATCCCACAGGAACCTAAGTTCAGCCTCCCCAACATTTAGCCTTGCCTGGTATGAGGATGAACTGCGCACAAGGATTTCTGAAGATATTAACCAGGCAGAGGTGGCCACTGTACTTCGGTTGACTCCGGGAAGAAAAACAGCCGGATTTGGAGTGGATCGGGTAGCGATCAACCCGGAAAATTTTGCCACTATTTTTCTTAATTATACTGCGGGAGCCAAAGATGTTTTCAACAGTGATTTTAATTACCAGAAAGTTCAGGTGTTCTATGATCAACCCTGGTGGATAGGAGGAACCGGGCTGGCAAATATAAGCCTGGAGGCCGGAAAGACTTTTGGAGAAGTTCCGCTGGGGCTGCTTAGCGTCGTACCGGGGAACCAGACATTCTTCTCAATGTATAATACCTTCCCGCTTCTTAATTTCTACGAATTTGTCACAGATACCTATATTTCTTCACATTTTGAGCATAATTTCAACGGAAAGATCTTCGCGTACATTCCCTTTTTGCGAGACTTAAACCTGCGTGAAATTGTAGGAATAAGAGGAGTGTGGGGAGAGGTGTCTGAAGCAAACCGGCAACTGGATGCTTCAGGATTTGCGCTTGTTGCACCCAGTGGTGAACCATATTGGGAATACAGTGTGGGCGTAGGAAATATGTTTAAATCCCTTCGGCTAGATGCCCACTTCCGCGGAAATTACTTTGGTAATCCCGATGCCCGCTCCTTTGGAGTCACTGCTGCCTTCGGATTTCACTTTTAAATAACATTAATTTCGGCGTAAAATAGCTATATTTGCGGCCTTGAAAAAAAATGAAAACAATGAAAATGTCAGATACTTTTGATGTGCTTATAGAGATCCCAAAAGGGAGCCGAAATAAATATGAATACGATTTTGAACTGAAAAAGGTTCGTTATGACAGGATGATCTTTTCTTCGATGATGTATCCTGCAGATTATGGGTTTATTCCTAATACCCTAGCGCTGGACAGTGATCCTCTGGATGTTCTTGTGTTGGTAGCAGAGCCTACTTTTCCCGGGATCGTTATGGAAGTAAAACCAATTGGGGTTTTCCATATGGCAGATGAAAAAGGACCGGATGAGAAGATCATATGCGTACCGGTTTCAGATCCTATCTGGAACAGGATCAATGACCTTCACGAATTAAACGGCCACCTTACCAAGGAGATCGAGCATTTCTTTAAGGTTTACAAGGATCTTGAGAAAAAGAAAGTAGATGTTGGTGGTTGGGGAGATGCCGCAGAGGCAAGAGACATCATAAAACAATGTGTGGAACGTTATAAGAACCACGAAGGAGATAAGGAAAGGTTTGGGATCTAACTAAGGATCTTGCATTGAATTATAATAAGAGAAAGCAATAATCTTAAAAAAGTTATTGCTTTTTTAATTATCATTGATTTACTACATTAGCGACATTAACTAAAATTTAACAAGCTACTATGGAATCAATGATGATCTATGCTCCTTTGGTATTGGCTTTACTGGGCCTTACCTATATGTGGGTGAAAAGGTCCTGGGTTTTAAAACAGGATGCCGGAGACGGAAAAATGAATGAAATTGCCTCGCATATCTACGAAGGGGCCCTGGCTTTTCTCAAAGCTGAATATAAATTGCTTACTATTTTTGTCCTGGTAGCCAGTGTTGCGCTTGCAGTGGTATCTTTTGTAGTACCAACAACTCACTGGTTAATCGTTGTCGCTTTTATTTTTGGAGCTGTGTTTTCTGCCCTGGCAGGAAATATGGGGATGAAGATCGCCACAAAAAGTAATGTTCGTACAACCCAGGCAGCACGTACAAGTTTGCCTCACGCCCTAAAGGTATCCTTCACGGGAGGAACGGTAATGGGACTTGGAGTTGCGGGGCTTGCGGTTTTAGGATTAACCGCATTTTTTATTCTCTTCTTTCACTATTTCATGGATGGGGTCTGGACAAATACCGCCCAAATGACCATAGTACTTGAAACTCTTGCAGGATTCTCCCTGGGAGCTGAGTCTATTGCACTTTTTGCCCGTGTGGGTGGTGGTATATACACCAAGGCAGCCGATGTTGGTGCCGACCTTGTTGGAAAAGTTGAAGCCGGGATCCCGGAAGATGATCCGCGTAACCCAGCAACAATTGCAGATAACGTTGGTGATAACGTAGGAGATGTTGCCGGGATGGGAGCAGATCTTTTTGGAAGTTATGTAGCCACCGTTCTTGCCGCCATGGTGCTGGGTAATTATGTGATCGAGGATATGGGTGGAAATATTATAGACCAGGGCTTCGGCGGAATTGGGCCAATTTTATTGCCAATGTCCATCGCCGGTGTGGGAATTATTTTTTCCATAGTGGGAACCTTGTTTGTGAAGATCAAAAATAACCAGGCCAAGGAGGCGGAGGTGCAAAGAAGCCTTAATACAGGAAACATAACTTCCATTGTTTTAGTGGCGATCTCTTGTTACTTCCTTGTTCAATGGATGCTGCCTGCACAAACCATGACAATGGGATTCTTTATTGGTGGAGCTGAAGGTTTTGAATATAAAGTCATCTCTTCAATGAGAGTTTTCTATGCAACCTTAGTAGGACTTGCAGTGGGAGGTTTGATCTCTGCTGTAACCGAATATTATACGGGATTAGGAAAAAAACCGGTTCTTTCCATCGTGCAGAATTCCAGCACAGGCGCCGGAACCAATATTATCGCCGGACTTGCAACGGGGATGATCTCTACGTTTGCTTCGGTTCTTTTATTTGCTGCTGCTATCTGGGCATCTTACGCCCTGGCCGGATTCTACGGGGTTGCACTTGCTGCTTCCGCAATGATGGCTACCACGGCAATGCAGCTGGCTATTGATGCCTTTGGGCCAATATCAGATAACGCAGGTGGAATTGCAGAGATGAGTGAACTTCCTGCTGAGGTAAGGGAGCGTACAGACATTCTGGATTCAGTTGGTAATACAACTGCTGCAACAGGAAAAGGATTCGCGATCGCATCAGCAGCGCTTACTTCCCTTGCGCTTTTTGCAGCTTATGTGACTTTTACAGGAATAGACGGGATCAATATTTTCAAAGCGCCTGTACTGGCGATGCTCTTTGTTGGAGGTATGGTGCCGGTGGTATTCTCTGCCCTTGCGATGAATTCGGTAGGAAAAGCCGCAATGAAAATGGTGGAGGAAGTGAGAAGGCAATTCCGCGAAATTCCGGGTATCATGGAAGGAACAGGAAAACCTGAATACGATAAGTGTGTAGCTATTTCTACGGAAGCTGCCCTTAAGGAAATGATGTTGCCGGGAGCACTTACCATAGGATTCCCAATAGCCATCGCTTTCCTGCCAATGATCTTTGGCTATGAAAATATGCTTATTGCTGAAATGCTTGGAGGTTATATGGCCGGGGTTACAGTAAGTGGTGTACTTTGGGCAATATTCCAGAACAACGCAGGGGGTGCCTGGGACAACGCCAAAAAGTCTTTTGAGGCTGGTGTACTTATCAACGGCGAAATGACCTACAAAGGCTCTGAAGCTCATAAAGCAGCGGTTACCGGAGATACTGTTGGAGATCCTTTCAAGGATACTTCAGGACCATCGATGAACATCCTTATTAAGCTTACTTGTCTTATCGGACTTGTACTTGCTCCAATCTTAGGCGGACACACAGAAACCGATGTGCCAAACGAGCCAGAGGATACTCCTGTAAGGGCTGATGGGGCAGATGCAATGGGTGCAGTAGAGAACGTGGCAGTTTATGAAGATTACATAGGCTAATTAATATTAAAATAATTTTTTCTGAAGGTTCTTCAGAAAAAGAAAACCCGGACTGGAAATGAAAATT
>DATHWA010000408.1:0-4868 GCA_035461025.1 Gillisia sp.
GGCCGGTGGGAGCGGTATCAAATACCACCACATCAAATTCCCCGGCTTCAGATTCACCTGAAATAAACCTGGAAAACTCATCAAAGGCTGCAATCTCTGTTGTGCAAGCTCCGGAAAGTTCCTCGTTCATTTTTTTAATATCGGCTTCATTAAGAATTTGCTTTAAAGGCTCTGTCACCCGGGTCCTATATTCTTCAGCAGAAATCTCCGGATCTATATTTATAGCCCATAAATTTTGGACACCGTTTACAGGCTTTACTTTATCATAAACCTCGCTTTGAAGGACATCCTGCAGGTTGGAAGCAGGATCTGTACTTACCAGCAGTACTTTTTTGCCTTCATCTGCCAGTTTAATTGCTGTTGCGCAGGAGAGGGAGGTTTTTCCCACCCCGCCTTTACCGGTGAAAAAAAGAAAGGGAGTTTTAGGATTTTTCATAACCAGAGGATTCAAGTTAGACTTAATTATGCTTAACAACAGCTGGTCCCGCCACAGCAGGAAGGGTTGTTCTGCATTACAGGAGCAGTTTCCGTCTTCAGCAAGGTATCCCATTCAGTTTTACTGGGATACCTTCCACTCAATACAATCTTACCATCTTTCAAGATATATGGTAGGGAATTGAGCCCATCCATCTTAAGTTTCTCAATAGCTTCAGGATATTGCTGAAAGGCTTCCCCATCATTGGAAACATTATGTCTTGCGACTTCCACTCCCAGAGATTTTATCCATTTTACATTGGCAGCGGTTTGTACAAGATTGTCGTCAACTTCAGGTCCGCAGACTCCTGTACTGCAACATAAAGCCGGATCAAGGATTGTAAATTTCATAGCGAAAATACATTAAAGTTTATATTGCAATATTACGATAATAATGAGGATATTTAAAAAAAAGGGTCGGACTTTTTCTGCAGTAATTTATTTTCTAGATTTAATTTCACGCAAATTTTTCAATGACTGAATAAATATTCCTGAATTGTTTTTTGAAAGTTCCGGAATCATTTTTTAAACAACGATGAAAATATTAAAACACCTTTCCCTAGAGTACTTTCAAGATTTATTTATAAAATTATGAAGGGTTAAAAGCCTGTTATTTAAATCTTCTTTAACGTACATCCTGCACATTAATTAGGATATTACAATCGAACCATAAAATTTAAAAACTCATGGATAAGCAAGATTTAAAAGAAGCCGCTAAAAATGCAGGAAAGTTATGGGTGGCAAAAAAGGGATTTCAATGGACTACCAGTATCCTAAAAGTAGGAATAGTTATAGGAGCAGGATATTTGGGATATAAATATTTCAGGGAAAATGAGGATGAAATAAGGAAGAGACTTTCATTATAGATCATATATCCTTATCAATAAGAATTTTATTAAGGGCCTTTCTCAAATTTTGGGAAAGGCCTTTCTGATTCTATCCAGGCTACAAATCATAAACCGCCCAAATTCGGTTAACTCACAATAAATGCGGTACTATTTAGAATATTAAAATTGTATTAGAAATATGAAAGGTTTAACTTAATCTTATAAAAGTCATTTTTACCTTTACAAAATGAAAGAGAAAGAGATTTTTATAGTAGAAGATGATGATGGGATAAGGGAACTTATAGAATACCTTTTGATCAGCCATAATTATAAAGTACAAACTTTTGCAAACGCAAGGAAGTTCAGAAATACTATTCCATCGCAGTCCCCGGATCTCATCCTTCTGGATGTAATGCTTCCGGATGGAAATGGGATTGAGATTTGTGAGAGTTTAGGAAAGAACGAGGAAACCAATAATATTCCGGTAGTATTAATGTCTGCCCACGCAGAGGTTGATCCCAATATTTCTACTAATGCCAGGGATTTTATCCCTAAACCATTTGATATTGAAGATTTTCTCCATAGAATAGAGAGGCAGGTGATGGGCAATCCATCAGCCTAAAGCAAATACAGTATAATAACCAATCGTTGTGCGATTATAAATACGTAAAACTTTCTTTAGGTCTTTCTATATATAGTTAGAAGATGATTCAGGACCGGGGTTGGTTTTGATTTTGTAATAGTTTAGGAAATTTTAAAGTTGCATCAGAGGTTAAGTGGCTCTTATCTATGCTCTAAGATTTTAGTCTGGATTCCAGTACGCAGCGGTCTTGTCGCTTATATCTGACAATTATAACATTTCTTATATAGGGCCCAATACTATAGCAAAAACCAAATGACCTCTTCCCAACCTGTTTTAAGACGTTACACCTCAAAGGACAAAAAGGATGTCGTTCATTTGTTACGACTTAATACCCCCAAGTTCTTTAATGAGATAGAAGAGAAAGAACTTCTCATTTATCTTGAAAATCACCTGGAAGATTATTTTGTTGTAGACCTTGCCGGCAGCATCATTGGTGCAGGAGGTATCAACTATTTTCCTGAAGTGAATGAAGCCAGGATCTCCTGGGATTTGATTCATCCCGAACATCAAAATAAGGGTGTGGGAAAACAATTGCTAATTCACAGACTCGAAAAGATACAGTCCCAAACCCAAATTAAAAAAGTGGTGGTTAGGACCAGCCAACTTGTTGTAGGATTTTATACTAAAATGGGGTTCATAACGGAATACGTGAAGAAGGATTATTGGGCTCCGGGATTAGATCTTCACTTTATGAGTATGGAGATACCATTAGGTTCCCCAAATTGGAAAGATATTTAATACGGTAAAGGAATTCATATCTTTACGACTACATAGTAAACAGCTTTTAAGCTACAGGTACTAAACCTGTAATTCAATCTAAAATCAGGAATTTTAATGTCTATAGAACTAAAGAATATCCCATATTCCATACTTGAACTTGCAACCGTATCTGCAGGCTCTACACCTTCAGAAACCTTCAAAAACAGCCTTGATCTTGCCCGGAGGGCAGAGGAGTTAGGTTATTCCCGGTTCTGGCTGGCAGAGCATCATAACATGGTGAGTATTGCCAGTTCTGCAACGGCTGTTCTCATTGGATATATTGCCGGGGGCACAAAAACAATTAAAGTAGGATCTGGAGGGATCATGCTGCCAAACCATTCTCCATTAATAGTTTCTGAACAGTTTGGAACGCTGGGCACCCTATACCCGGGCAGGATCGATCTTGGGCTGGGAAGGGCGCCGGGAACAGATCAGGTTACTGCCCACGCCATTCGTAGTGACAGGATGCAGGCGGTGTATAAATTTCCTGAGGAGGTAAGCCAGATCCAGCAATACTTTTCAACCACCAATAACTCGTCAAAAGTAAGGGCAACGGTGGCAGAAGGGGTTGAGGTGCCTATTTATATTCTGGGTTCCAGTACAGATAGTGCACATCTTGCAGCAAAAATGGGTTTACCCTACGCCTTTGCAAGTCATTTCGCACCTTCACAGCTTTTCGAGGCTTTAAATATCTATTACAATAATTTTCAGCCTTCAGCACAACTAAAGGAGCCATATACTATTGCCTGTATCAATGTGATCGCTGCAGATAACAACGAGGAGGCACAAAGGATTTCCACTTCACTTATTAGAATGATGCTTGGGGTAATGACCGGTAAGATAGATTACATGCAACCTCCAACAGAATTTACTCAGGACCTTAAAGAGCTGGTGGAAAATCCCGCTTTTGAACGAATGCTGAAGTATTCTTTTGTAGGGGATAAGGAGATGGTTAAGAAATCCACCGGGGAATTTATAGAGAAAACAGGGGTGAATGAAGTAGTAGCTGTGTCTCATATATATGATCACCAGGATAGGATAAGATCCTATGAAATATTTTCTGAAATAATGAAAGAGCAATAAATTCTTCTAAAGGATACATTTTAGCACAAAAACGAAAAAGCCCGTTCCTGTAAAGGTTCGGGCTTTTTCTACCATTAATCAATCATCATCTTCCTCTTTCATAATCCAGGGAGGGCCCGTCACAAGCGTTCCAGGTACTCCTCATTTTTTGGTCTCTGTAAATAAACATGTATTCTTTAAGTGATGCCGGCATACAGGATCCTATAATTTCATTCTTTTCACTATAAGTGAACTGCACAGTAAGTTCGAGTTGCGGGTCATTTTGAACATCAGGATTGTTAGAATCTGTTATATATGTGCCTTCCGCTTTTATTACTTCGTCCCCGGTTACCCTTGTTTTTATAAAAGTGCCGTCCGGTTTAAGCAAATATTTTTCCTGCCAATGCATCTCTTCCCCGCTTGTAGTTGAGCCAACAAGGCTGCCGGCCATTTCCACAAGCACCCATTCCCCGGTCACAGAAAGCGGACTCTCCACCTTGCCTGTTTCTGTTGAACAGGATAGGAGCAGGGAAACCAGCGGATAAATGAAGATTGCAAATTTCATAGTGGCAGGATCTTAGATTGAAATACAGGTGTTAAAATTTAAAGCTTAAACCGGAATAAACCCCAAAAATGTAAGGGCTAAGGCCGGCACTGTTATTATAGGTGTTTAATTGATATTTAAATATAGGTTCCAGGTTGAGCTGAAACTGTTGAGAAATGTTATAATTGATTCCCACTCCAATGTTGGTGCTAAAGCTCACATTGTTAAGATTATTTGCTGCCCCCAATTCGGTAGTTTCCATAGGGGAGGTATGGGAGATCATATTTTCATCCAGGAAAAATGTACTGGCACCACCAATAAGGTTGATACCAATTTTACTTTCCAGAAGTGCAAATTCCATTTCCAGGGGAACTTCAATAAATCCAAGGCTCTGGTTTAGGGACCCGTTGCTTGCCGCAGAGGAAACGATCATAGTGGATGATGAACTATAATTGATCCTAGGCCTATCAAGAACTTCACTTTGAGCTGCGGCCATATACCCCACATCATTTGTATTGTGGCTTAGGTTAACTTTACTCACGCCGGTACGTACTTTCAT
>DATHWA010000409.1:0-8020 GCA_035461025.1 Gillisia sp.
AGGTGCCTAAAGGGGTACAATTAATTAAAAGTGGATGATCCCTAATAATCTCCGTTGTAAGATCTTCATAGGCGAGACGGTTTTCACCTGCTCTTCTGGACACAAAAATATAGGGGATTTGCAATTGCCGAAGGGAATAGGCCACAGCTTTGGAAGCTCCCCCGGTGCCCAGGATCAGTGCTGCCTTATGTTCCTTCTTAAGATGGGGTCGCAGGGATTCAGTAAAGCCGTGATGATCTGTATTATAGCCCGTGTGGCTACCGTCCTTTTCAATTTTAATGGTATTCACCGCGCCAATCTCCCGGGCAATAGGATCCAGCCTATCTAATTGTGAAATTATCTCCTCCTTGAAAGGAATAGTGACATTAGCTCCCTGAAGGTTTTTATTAATCTGAAGCATTTCTTTAAATCCATCCAGGTTTTGTAAGTCAAAATTTCGATATTCCGCAGCAATCCCTTCTGTCTCAAATTTCTTGCTGAAGTAACTTCTTGAAAAAGAGTAGTCAATATTTCTTCCTATAAGTCCGTAAATTCTCATTCGGCTGAATTTCTTTTTTCGTACCAACCCAATCCCAGAACTATTAATATCCCAACAATAATGAACAAAATCGCGTACCAGGTTTGTGCTATACTGAAGTCCGGAAAATACCTGTCGTAATTATCCAGAATTGGGTTTTGGTTGTTATCCAACATTATTTCTCCACCGGCGTCCATTTTAAAAATCTTTTCTTTCCAGGGCCAAACTACCCCCAGGGAGCCGGTGATGAAACCAATGATCACGGCATAAGTTTGTCTCTTATACCTTTTCAGCACATAACCCAGAAGGTGCGAGAGGGAAACAAGTCCTGCAAGGGAGCCTGCAGAGAAAACGAAAAGTACCTGGAGGAGTCTTATTCTTTCAGCATCTTCAGTAAAAGAAAGATCCCACATCATCAGGTCCCGAATGGTTTCATATAATGCGTTGACAGAATCTACCAAAAGCAAGACATAATTTCCGAAGAGTATCAAAATGAAAGAACCCGAAAGTCCCGGTAGGGTCATCCCGGAAACACCCACTATTCCGCAGAAAAAAACAAACAAGAGATTATCGTTTTCCTTTGCAGGTTCAAGGAAGCTTATTGCTACCCCGGCTACAATTCCGGCAAAAACATACATTAAGCTCTTACCGGTCCAATCATCAAAATCCTTACTTATATAGTAAATGGAACCTATTATCATTCCAAAAAATCCGGCCCAGACGTAGAGCTCATAATGCAGAATAAGGTAATCCAGCAGCTGGGAAACGCTAAAGTAACTTATAACCATTCCAAGGATCAACAGTCCCAGGAATTTAAAATTGGTATAATAATAAAGGCTTCGAAACCTGCCGTTGATGATAAGTATTAAGGACTTACCGTTTATGCGCTGGAGGGAAAATATAAACTCTTCATAGAACCCGGCCACAAAAGCCACGACTCCTCCAGATACGCCGGGAACTTTATTTGCGGCTCCCATTGCCAAACCTTTGAGGACTAAAAGGACTTTGTCACTAAAGGTCCGGGTTTGCTGCATTTGTAGGAAGTGGTTTTTGGGTTGCGATTTGCTCTAAGATAAGAATTAAAAGAAATCCCGCAAGCATTAATATTATTGCCGGTACAAGGTGAGGATCCCCATTAAAATTATTGGGAAGGACAGAGGCTTCATTTAGTGGTACAACCTTATCTCCATACTGTGCAGTTTCCAAAACGTTTTTCCAGGGCCATATCTTATTAAGCGATCCGGCAATGAAACCTGTAAGCACGGCAAGGGTGATACTGCTATGATGATCAAACAACCATTTTAAGATCCGGGCAAAGCTTAATAAACCTACCACAGCACCCACGGCAACTATCCCAAGGGTTTTTAGATCAAA
Source organism: Gillisia sp. (assembly GCA_035461025.1). Lineage (GTDB taxonomy): Bacteria > Bacteroidota > Bacteroidia > Flavobacteriales > Flavobacteriaceae > Gillisia. Next base: position 1,892 of record DATHWA010000409.1, read on the forward strand.
GTCATGTGCAGCTTCTGTTATGGGTTTGTAGGCGCCCAATAGTACAAGAATAAATGCTCCCGATATTCCAGGAAGTATCATTGCGCATATGGCAATTGCTCCGGAGAAAAATAGAAACCAGTTGCTGGTAACTCCTCCTCCCAGAGGGGGTAAAGAAACTATATAAAATGCAACTGCCGCCCCAATTATTAAAGCAAGCACTATCTTTAAACTCCATTTTGGAACCTGTTTGGCGACAAACCAAACGCTGGCCACAATCAGGCCAAAGAAGAAAGACCAGATATGAACCGGGTGTTCTTCCAGTAAATAGTTGGCAATTCGCATTACGGTGAAAATGCTTATTAGAATGCCTATTAAAAGTGCCAGAATGAAGGGGCCATTTAATTTTTGCCAGGCGGCTTTAAAACCTTCTTCTTTCCAGGTGCCAATAAGTGAAAAGTTCACCCCGCTTATGGTGGCGATGAGTTCCTGGTAGATCCCGGTTATAAAAGCAATTGTTCCACCGGAAACACCGGGTACAACATCTGCTGCACCCATGGCCATCCCTTTTAAGGTAATAGTGATGTAATCTTTTATGCTACGCTGCATCCTCAGTTATTTTCCCGCCAAAGGTAAATAAATCAGGAGGCTTTTAGGTAAGAATTAATTATTTCCTTAACACTTTTTCGGCTAAAGATGTTCGGGAAAAGTTCTTCTATAATTATATAGTATTCAGAATCTGTTTTAAGACCATTGTTTAAATGGAAATAACCTTTGTCTCCTTCGTTTAAAGTAAAATATAATCCTGCCAAACGGTACTCTATCTCAGCAGTTTCCGGATAAAATTCAAGAGCCTGCATCAGGTTCTGTACTGCGGTCTCAAATTCTCCCAGGTTTATGAGAATATCACATCTCTTGATCCAGGTTTCCAGTTCATAATTACCAAGATCTATTGTTTTTTGATATCCTTTTTCAGCCTCCTCAAAGAAATTGAGCCTGCCATTTATTTTCGCGAAACGCTTCCAGTAAAGAACGTTTTCTTCATCAATATTAATTGCCTTATTGATGTAATATAATGCCTTCTGGAAATTTCCTTTTTTGTAATAAAAATCTGTAATAGCGATCCAGCCTTTGTCAAGCAAGGGATCCTCGTGAACTGTTTTTGAATAATGATCCAAAGCCAGCTCCTCATGTCCCAGCTTCTCAAAACATTTTCCAATGCGCAGATACGCAAAGGAAGTAGGATCATCTAAATCCAGGGTAATACGGTAATTTTCAATAGCTTCATTGAACCTGCCCATTTTTTCCAGCACCTTTCCCTTTTCAAGGTAAGCACCTATGAACATATCATCGCTTATGATCGCAAAATCAAAAGCTGTTAAAGCCTTGTCATACTGTTTTAGGTCAAAATATTGCTTCCCTATCTGGTGCCAGGCCACTTCACAATATGGGTTCTTATTAAGGAACATATTGAGGTAATCTATAGCTTCTGTCTTCTGCTCCAGGAAATCAAAACAATACATAATGTTGTACAGGGCAGAGTAGTCTTCCTCATCTGCCTCCAGGCATTTCATAAAACTATATTTGGCATTTTCGAAATCCTCAAGGAAAAGGTATTCCATGCCCAGCAGAGAATAAACATCTGCCTCATCCATAGTGATCTCCAGAGCTTTTTCAAGCATTTTGATCGCCCTACGGTGTTCATCGCGTTTTGAAAATATATTTGCCTTCTGGATATAAACCTCCTCGTTGGAATTTTCCAACAAATGTAGTTCATTCAAAAGTCCATCGGCAAGATCCAGTTTATCTTCAAAAACCAGGATCTCAACTCTAAAAAGCTTCAGGTTTGTAGAAGTGGGGTGTTGAGCCAATCCTAACTTAACAGCTTTCTTGGCTAATGCAATTTTTCCATTCTCCAGGTAGTGGTGAATGATATCCTCAAATTCTTCAGAATCAAAAAATAAAACATCATTTGTTTTAAGCATTGATTCAAAGCGGGTGAGTGAGAAATTGTTTTCTTCGTTATGACTTAATTGCATACACTGGGGATTACGGGATTTCTACTGTTTTTAAAGTTATAAATGATAAACTGTAATTGCAGCAGGTCAACATATTCTTTTTAACAAAGTAATTAACATCTACATGTCAATTAGCTTTGTGGGGTTATTGTATTGAGAATCTCAATAATAATGCCACATCCTTCTTTTAATTCTTCATTTGAAATGGTGAGAGGAGGGGTAATACGAACAGCCTTTTTCTCAAAAAGCAGCCAAAAAAGAATGAGCCCTTTTTCCTGGGCTTTTAATATGATTTCTGTGGCAATTTCTTCGGTAGGAGTCATCATTGCAAGCATAAGCCCTTTACCTCTAATTTCTAAAATAAGGGGATGTACCAGCTGTTTCCGGATTAGTCGCTCTTTTTCAAGTGTCTCTGCCATTAGGTCAGACTCCGTGATCTCCCTCAGTGTTGCCAATGCTGCGGCAGCAATTAAAGGATTTCCTCCAAAGGTGGTAATATGACCAAGTTTAGGATTGTCCATAAGACTGTCCATTATTTCTGTAGAAGCTGTAAATGCTCCCACAGGCAGGCCACCGCCCATACCTTTTCCCATTACCAGGATATCCGGAACTACTCCAAAATTTTCAAATCCAAACAATTTTCCGGTCCTTCCAAACCCCGGCTGGATCTCATCCAGGATCAACAAAGCTCCCATTTCCTGGCAACGGTGTTTAACCTTCTGGAGGTAATTATTTTCGGGAAGGATAAATCCGGCTCCGCCCTGAATAGTTTCCAGGATCACGGCGGCAGTAGAAGTGGTTATCTTTTCCAGGTCTTCTTCCGCATTAAAATCTAAGAAAGAAACTTCTCCTATAAGCGGCCGGAATGGTTTAACCCGTTCTTCAAAACTCATAAGGCTTAGAGAACCCATTGTATTTCCATGGTAAGCCATTCTGGCTGCAATGATCTCTTTTCTACCGGTAAATCTACGTGCAAGTTTAATCGCTCCTTCAATGGCTTCTGTACCGGAATTAACGAGATAGGTTTTTTCCAGTGAGGCCGGAAGATGCTTCGCGAGCAAATTACAAAAATTCACTGCCGGGGCCTGGGCATATTCCCCATAAACCATTACATGCAGATATTTATCTGCCTGTTCCTTAATAGCGTTCACTACCCGGGGATGGCAATGCCCCAGGCTTGTTGCAGAAACCCCAGCCACAAAATCCAGATATCTTTTACCATCTGAGGTATAAATATATGATCCTTTGGCATGTGAGATTTCAAGGGCAAGTGGGTGTGGGGTCGTTTGCGCCTGATATTTTAAAAACTCGTCTTTCAATGTCTGCCTTCTTCTACTTTTTCTTCCTTAACCTTCCGTACTTCCTGTACTTCCTGTACTTTCGGTATCTCCTGGTCCTTCTTCTCTTCCTTTACTCCCGGCTCTTTCTCCTCCTCTGGTTTTTTGAGTACTTTCTGCTCTTCCTGCGCTTCCAGTTCCATGAGTTCTTTTAGTTCCTCCTGTTCTGCCTGCTCATCCTGCTCCTGAGTTTCCTGGGCCGGCTGTTGAAGAAGATTTTCTTTTAATTCATCCACTGGAGCTATGCTGTCTAATTTTTTATCCTTGAGATCCTCCGGCCTTAACCTGGAATTCTCGTTTAATAAAGGATTATCTTCGTCCTCCTCATCAAAGAAATCATCAGGAATATCCGGCAATGGTATTCCTCTTATAGGAACAAGTTCCGGCGGCGGTTTTCCTGCGAAAAGGTCTTCCTTACTGTGTAGTTGTTCCTCGCCACGCCAATTGAAGCCTCGCAGGATCCTGGCGTTTTCGGGAAAATCTTCTTTTGGGGTAAGAGCACCATCTACCTGGGTAATATAATCTATATAATCAATTTCTCTTTCTTCAAACATTATTCTAATAGCGCTGGATAGAGTTTTATTGATCCCAATTAATTCACTTTCACTGTTTCTGGTGTAATAAATAGTTTCAGTATTTTTTACAATATCAACCTGGTAAAGTTCATTGTCCACAAATAGACCGGTAAGTTCTTTTCCTTTGATCTGGTTATAGCCTTCAATTGTGTCCTTTTGGATAAGGAATGCATTATCAAATACCTTAAGGGAATCCAACTTTTCTGTTTGCGGATTGTTAAGCAGGTGAATGGTATCCCCGGTCATCTGGCTGTTGCCGCTCCAAATGATGGGGGTGCGTCTTAAGTCTATTGAAGATAAGGGGCCGCGGGTAATATTGATGAGTTTGGTGATGCCGGCTTTTTGATCAACAAACATAGAGTCACTCTTCCCGCTCATATCGCTTTTAAATATCCGTGCATCATAAAATCCCCGAATAATCCTGTTTTCTGGCTGCCCCGTAATCAAAAGAGTATCACTATGAATAAAAATCGAATCCTGGTCCTGCAGGGTGGCCGCGACTGCACGTTTAGTAATAAAAACCGAATCCTTATCCCTGAAAACTTCGGCATAATGACCTGTCACCAGGCTATTATTTAAAGTATCTGTTACCCGAATGTTATTGGTGCCGGATGCAAAGCTGCTGTTTCGGTCAAAGAATAAACTATCTCCTTCCAGGATCCTATTCTCATAATCTATCCTGGAGTTCTTCACAAAGTATCCGGTGTCTCCCCGAGTGTCATAGAATCCACGCTCGGCATATACTACACTGGTTTCACTGGTAATTGTAGTTGGTCCATAAAGATATGCGTGCCCATTTTCAGAATAAAAATCAAGTTGCTGGGAGTTGATCACGTATTCAGGATTTGTAACCACTACATTAGAAACAAATGAATATTTATCCTCTTCCATAAAATAGCGGCCAATAACGCTTGTTAAGACACTGGCTGTATCCCTTACTGTGCCGCCACTCCTGTAATATGCCTGCTGTTTTACCCTGTCAAAGAAAAGGCTGTCTGTTTCCAGAGTAGTTTGTGGCCTGGTCATTTTTACCTTCCCACTGGCGAATGCAAATTGGGTGGTGCCGTTATATTCAGCATAATTACTGTTCATTGTTACAGTATCTCCCTGCTGCATTCTTACATTTCCATAAGCTTTAAAGAAATTAGCTTCCCTGTAAAAAACCGCATTATTACACCATACTTCAATTCCTTCATGGATGAAGTATACCTGCTCGTTAATTCCGCTTAAAACCACTGCCCCGGGATAACGCTCTTCATTGATAATCTGGCGTTCGCTTTCATAATCAATGAGCCTGCCTTCCTGTGCGAATGCTGCAGGAATGGCGGAAAAAGTGATTAGGAAAAGAAAAAGATATATGAGGTTCCCCTTCAAAGCAATGAATTTTACCTCAAAAGTAAAGAAAAGCCTCTATATGAATTGCTTTTATAAGGAAAATATTGAGTTAGCTTTAAGAGTGGTTCAGATATATTCACAACCCATGGCCTTGAGGTATTTAAACACTTCTGTCAGATTCATTTAGGTTACTTTCAAGGTTAAGTATTTTGGTGTGGGCGGTAAGGACAACAATTTCTATAAGGTTGAATTAAATGCATTAGCCTTGAAAGAAGTAAAGTTCTTCTTCCGGGTGGTAGTTCGACTATAGACTGTTTATTAGTGCTAGTCCATCGGAAATATATTGCGCCCCTGCAGGGCTTTTTTGGGATTGCGTTAATACGATGGGCTGCACCCATCGCTGGTATATTGCGCCCCTTCAGGGCTTTTTTTGATTTTCGTTAAACGATAAGCTGCACCCTGCACCCACCGCTATTGGATAACGCCCCTGCAGGGCTTTTTTTTGGTTTGCTTTAATACGAGAGACTGCACCCATCGCTGGTATATAGCGCCCCTGCAGGGCTTTTTTTGGTATGCTTTAATACGATGGGCTGCACCCAACGCTGGTAGATTGCGCCCTTGCCGGGTTTTTTTCGATTTGCTGTAATATGAATGGCTGCACCCCTCAAGATACTTATAACAAGGTTTACAATATTACTTACCTATTTAATTAATACTTTCATAATGAGAGCCCTGAAGGGGCAAAATCTGTCAGCATCCCGTGAAGCGGGATGAAATACGCCAACGCGGTCAAAACAGCCCTGCAGGGGCGTAATGCTTTCTATTGATTAATGTATTAGCTGTGGACTAGGTGGACTGGTGGTCAGAAATCTTTTAAAATAAAAT
>DATHWA010000410.1:0-8271 GCA_035461025.1 Gillisia sp.
AAAGTTACTCTGATTGAACTCCCTGTCCCTTCCTCCCATAGCTATGGTGGTGGTTTCATCCTGAAAGGAGCCAATAAGACTAACCTCCAGGGCTTCAAAGAACAATCCGTAGCGAATAGCATAATCTGCACCTAGAATATCTGTATCTGTGGCTCTTAGATTATGATTATCACTGCCCATATATCCTCCTGCTTCCAGCTGTAGAACTCCGGTCCCTACAGAAAATGCTCCCTGGGAGGCACCGGGCCTGTTGGAGTTTATTGTTTCTGTATACTGGGCATTTACAGATATTAATCCTGTAAGAAGAAATGTAATCAAGCTGAAGAATATCCTGCAGTTTCGCATATGTGCTGTGGTTAGAGAACTTCAAATATAGAAGATTTTATTAATTTTTTAGGATCGATATACTACAATTGTCTCCTCATAATAGTAATTTTGCACAAACTGAAGAATAATGCACGAAGCTTCTTTTGAAGGTATATTAAAGACAATTTTAATAATCCTGTTGATCTATTTTGGGTTTAAACTTTTTATAAGATGGTTTGGTCCTATGATCCTAAAATACTTCCTGGGTAAGATCGGGAAAAAATTCCAGCAACAATTTAATCAGGCGCCACCTTCCTCAGCAAAGAAAAAGGAAGGGGATGTTGTTATTGAGAAAAAGCCCGGAAAGGGCACGAAATCCAACAAAGATGTGGGAGAGTACATCGATTACGAAGAAATTGATTAATTTTCAGGCCTCATAAATACTTCATAAATGATAAGGTCTTTAAAAGGTATTCTCCCCCATATTCTCGTACTCTTAGGTTTTATAATTCTCTCCCTCGCATATTTTAATCCCGTACTTCAGGGAAAGGAGATCTTCCAGAGTGATATTGTACAGTATACCGGGATGGCAAAGGAACAAAATGACTTTCGTGCCAGGACCGGAGAGGAACCTTATTGGACAGATGCTGCTTTTGGCGGGATGCCTACCTATCAACTGGGAGCGAATTATCCCCACAATTATGTAAAGAAACTGGATTCCATACTTAGGTTTTTACCGCGTCCTGCCGATTATCTTTTTCTATATTTTCTTGGATTTTATATCCTTATGCTGGTCTTAAAGTTGGATTACCGGCTTGCATTTCTGGGGGCATTAGCCTTCGGTTTTTCCACTTATCTTATAATAATCCTGGGTGTGGGCCATAATGCCAAAGCCCATGCAATAGCCTATATGCCTATGGTGCTGGGGGGTATTATACTGTGCTTCCGTAGTAAATATATTGCCGGTTTTCTGTTACTGGCAGTTGCCATGGCACTTGAAATAGGAGCAAATCACTTCCAGATGACTTATTATCTTTTGTTGCTGGTAATAATTCTGGGCATTGCATATTTAGTAGATGCGATAAGAAAAAATATGCTTCCTCATTATTTTAAGGCACTCGCAGTTATGGTGGGAGCCGTTGTTCTTGCTATTGGTGCAAATGCTACCAACCTTTTGGCTACACAAGAATATACAGGTTTTAGTACCCGGGGTGATACCGGGTTGACCATAACTCCGGAAGGCAATGAAAAACCTGCTGCAGGCCTTACTTATGATTATATAACAGAATATAGCTACGGCATAGTAGAATCCTTTAATTTGTTCATCCCCCGATTCATGGGAGGCTCCAGTTCAGAAAAACTTGATGAGAACAGTGCTATGGTGGAGCAATTGCTCCAAATGGGGGCTTCACCTATGCAAGCGATGGATTTTGCTCAAAACGCCCCTACATACTGGGGAGATCAACCTTTCGTAGGTGCACCCGCTTATATAGGTGCAACTGTAATCTTCCTGTTTGTATTTGCTTTATTCCTTATAAAAGGGAGACTAAAATGGTGGATAGTAGGAGGAAGCCTTCTCGCACTGATGCTCTCATGGGGAAAGAACTTTCCTTTTCTTACAGAATTATTTATAGACTTTGTACCGCTTTATAACAAGTTTAGAGCGGTTTCTTCTATACAGGTGATCATTGAACTCTGCGTTCCTATACTCGCCGTATTTGGACTTTACCGTCTTTTTAATGAGATGGTGAAAAATGAAGAAAAGCTTTACGCTTTGAAATGGTCAACAATAATTACGGCTGGGACAGCTGTCCTTTTCCTGTTGTTTAAGAACACCCTCTTTAATTTTAGTGGTGGGAATGACGCCATATACCTGGATCAAATGGGTGCCGGTTTTGTTCGTGCTCTTAAAGAAGACCGCCAAGCAATTTTTACTACAGATGCACTTCGATCCCTTGTATTCGTGCTGCTTTCTGCCGCACTTATCTGGATGTATATCAAGCAAAAGGCTGGACAGAATCTTCTTATAATAGGTTTTTCCCTGCTAATACTTGCAGATTTAATTGCTGTAGACAGAAGATATGTGAATAATGATGATTTTGTAAATGCAAGGCAAATGAAACAACCTTTTCAGCAAACATCTGCAGATGCACAGATCCTTCAGGACCAGGGCCATTACAGGGTGTTTGATGTTGCTGAAAGTCCTTTCAATACCGGAAGAACTTCCTATTTTCATAATTCAGTAGGAGGATACCACGCTGCAAAACCCGGGAGGATGCAGGATCTATTCGATTTCTATATTTCGCAGAACAATATGGAGATCCTGAATATGCTTAATGTAAAGTATTTTATCATTCCTACTGAAGAAGGACCACAGGCACAGCAAAATCCTGATGCTTTTGGAAATGCATGGACCGCTGGAAGTGTGAAATGGGTGGAGGATGCCAATGATGCGATGTTGAGCCTGGGAGAGGAAGATCTTTCTTCTACCGCCATAATAAATTCTGAATTTCAAAACCAGGTTCCCGCGGAACTTAAAAGGGACCCTTCTGCAAAGGTTGACCTTATAAGTCAGCAACCAAATGAGCTGGTATATGAAACTTCAGCAGGTAGCGATCAACTGGTAGTATTTTCAGAGATTTATTATCCAAACGGATGGAATGCTTATATAGATAATGAGCCGGCTAAGCATTTTCGCGCAAATTATGTTTTACGTGCAATGATGGTGCCTGCGGGAGAACATACTATTACTTTTAAATTTGAACCTGAAGTAGTTAGGACAGGAAGCTCAATAGCCCTGGCCAGTTCTATTATTTTAGGACTACTCTTATTGGGCGCACTTTTTTATACCTTTAGAGAGCGAAACAGAAAAGACGAAGTTTAGGTTCCGCACCATCAAATTAATGAAAAAAGTCCTGATCATCACTTATTACTGGCCTCCTGCCGGTGGACCCGGCGTACAACGCTGGCTTAAATTCGTGAAGTACTTACCGGGCTTTGGGGTGGAACCCATTGTATATACTCCTTTAAATCCGCATTATCCTCTACAGGATCCTTCGCTGGAAAAGGAAGTGCCTTCCGGGGTTGAAGTAATCAAGCGAAAGATCCTGGAGCCTTATTCGGTTTCCAAGTTGCTCTCCCGAAAACATACAACTACTATAAGCTCCGGGATAATTGCAGAAGAAGGAAAACAAAACCGGCTTCAAAAAATGATGCTATTTATAAGAGGTAATTTATTTATACCCGATGCCAGAGTTTTGTGGGTGAAACCTTCCGTAAAATTTCTGAAAGATTACCTTGCAAAAAGCGATATAGATACCATCATTACCACCGGTCCGCCACATAGCTTACACCTTATTGGCCTTGAACTTCAGAAAAATTTACCTATAAAATGGATAGCCGACTTCCGCGACCCCTGGACCAACATAGGATACCACAAAAAGCTGAAACTCACCGGAAGGTCTGCAAGGAAGCATGAGAAACTGGAGCAGGAGGTATTGGAAAATGCCGACCATATAGTCACAACCAGCTTCACTACCGCTGAGGAATTTAAACAGAAAACTTCCCGGCCTGTAACGGTAATAACCAATGGATTTGATAAAACCGTTGGCAAGAAAATAAAGCTTGAAGAATCTTTCACAATTGCACATATAGGCTCGCTTCTTTCCGGTCGTAATCCACTTAATCTTTGGCGGGTGCTGGGAGAACTCGTGGAAGAGAATGTGGATTTCAGTAAAGACTTTAAACTTCAACTCACGGGGGTGGTGAGTGAGGAGGTGCTTGCAGCCATAAAAGCAGCCGGGATTGAAAAGAACCTGGAAAAGAATAATTATGTAACCCACCCTGAAGCTATAGTTTTGCAACAAAAGGCCAGGGTGCTTTTACTCATTGAAATCGATAGTGAAGAAACCAGAGGGATCATCCCGGGAAAGGTGTTTGAATATCTTGCAGCCGGCAGGCCAATAATAGCTGTTGGCCCTGTGAATTGGGATGTGGAAAGGATACTGGACGAGACAGCAGCAGGGCAGGTTTTTGGATACCGGGACGGGGAAAAATTGAAAGAGACGATCCTGGAGCACTACAGGGATTATAAAGAAGGAGAAACTGCCAGCAAAACAGAAGACCTGGAAAAATTTTCCCGTAAGAACCTTACCGGCAAAATGGCTGCGTTAATAAAGACGGAATGGGAATAATAATAAACCAGTCTTTTAAGAATATGGTAACTACCTATTTCGGTTTTGGGATAGGGGCGATCAATACACTTTTTCTCTTTACGTATTTCCTGGAAAAGGAATATTACGGACTCGTAAGCTTTCTGCTTTCCGCAGCAAATTTGATCTGGCCATTGATGGCATTTGGAGTACATAATACGCTGGTAAAATTTTATTCTTCCTATAAGACAAGGGAATCCAGGGACAAATTTCTAACTCTTATTCTTGTACTTCCGTTATTGGTAACAGCAGTATTGGGAATTATTGGATTTTTGAGTTACAGCATTCTTTTGGATTATTTTTCCGGGGGTAATGAGCTGGTACAGCCTTATGTGTGGCTCATTTTTGTAATAGCCGTAGCAACTGCTTATTTCGAGGTTTTCTTTGCCTGGAGTAAAGTGAATTACCAAAGTGTCTTCGGAAATTTTATGAAGGAAGTTTTCCACAGGCTTTGTATCACTCTGTTGCTTTGTATGGTTTATTTCAACCTACTCACAGTAGAAACTTTCATATATGCTATGGCAGGGGTCTTTATATTAAGGGCAGGAGCGATGCAGGTTTATTCTTTTTCACTTTACAAGCCTAAATTCCACTTTTCCCTGCCTTACAATATCATTTCCATCTTAAAATATTCTGCGCTTATCCTCATAGCGGGATCTGTAGCGATGATACTTCTGGACCTGGATAAGGTAATGATAGAGCACTACCTGCCAATAGGGGAGGTGGCAGTTTACGGGATCGCGGTTTACATTGCTACTGTTATTTCTGTTCCTCAAAAAGCAATGCATCAAATCACCCATCCTCTTACTGCAAACCTTTTAAATGACAAGGATAAGAAAGGTTTGGATGATCTTTATAAGCGGAGTTCCCTTAGTCTGCTTGTTGTGAGTTCCCTTATCTTTATTCTTATCATAGTAAACTTGAATATGCTATACCGGCTTATTCCTGAGGAGTATCAAATTAGCACTCTAATAGTATTATTGATCTCCCTTGTGAAGCTTTATGATAATATGCTGGGGAATAATAATAGCATCCTTTTTAATTCAGATTACTACAGGCTGGTTCTTGTTGTAGGTGTTTTCCTTGCAGTACTGGCTTTTGTTTTTAACCTGATCCTTATTCCGCAACTGGGTATTCTGGGAGCAGCACTTGCCACCTTCCTGGCTTTTTCTATTTATAATACTTCAAAGATATTCCTGGTATTTCAGAAATTTAAAATGCATCCCTTTTCCTGGAAGACGTTATTCATTCTGCTTTTCACGGGCGGAATTACTGCCGGATTTTATTTCTGGGAATTCCCGTTTCATCCCATCGTGAATATTATTCTTAAATCTTTATTGGTAAGCCTTCTATATCTGGCTGTTGCTTTGAGGTTTAATTTCTCTAATGACATCACGGTCCTTGTCTCCGGTTTATATTCAAAGGTTACATCCAATCCAGGCCGATAAAAAATAAGAATCACCCTTAGTTTTTCTATATAGGGTTAGAGCAAAATTGAATTCACCCCAGGGGTGAATTCGGATTTATATAGATCGAAAAATATCATTTTCTGGTTTTTCAGGGTAAATCGTTCTAGAATTGTTAAGGCATCATTTTAGAAATTAAATGGCTCTTTGTTTTAATACAAATATTTTGGTCAAGTCTAGTTTCTAGATTCCAGAAGCGAAAGCGATCCAGACTCTTTTACCGGACAACATAAGTTTCCCTCTTCCCATAAAAGCGGAAATCCCTAAGGCGATCTTGCGATACAACCTGTAGGGATCTCCTAACTAACCAACCAAAAAATTAAAATATAAATTTGTTACCCTCTAACTCCTGAGCTTCTTGTTGCACCGGAGGAAGCCCTTCTTGGTGTAGACTTCACAGCGCTTGATCTCTGGGTTGGCCCGGAAGATCTCACGCTACTCCTGTTTGTATCATTTTGTGTACTTCTCACATTGGTACTTCTTTCACGTACATTTGCTCTTGTGGCATTGTTCTGTACCCTTGGGGTAGCTGAACGGTTAACTGCCGCAGGTTGTGTACTTGTAGCATTTGTGCTCCTTCTTGTCTCAGTGCTTCTGGCCTGTACCGGAGTATTAGTCGTATTACTTCTTTGAGTACGTACCGCTGCTTCCCGGTTTACTTCATTTGTTACTCTTCTTGTAATATTCTCACTGGGAGTAGTTCCTCTTTGAGCGCGAACTGCAGCTTCGTGTCTCTCCACATTGGCTCGTTCTCGTGAAACATTACCTCTAGTACTGGTTGCTGTTGAATTGCGACCGGTCGTAGTATTACTCCTCACCGAGCTCTTATTATTTGAGTTATTATCTGCATAATCCCTGCTCACATTTTGATTTGATCTTACGGCCGGGCTAAGGTCTCTTTCTGCCGTAGTCCTTCGACCGTGATTATAGGAAGCAACCTGCTGTCCCGGACGGTAAAAATTCGACTTATTATAATAATGATTATTGGTTTGATACACATTGGTGTACTGAAAATAATCCATTCTTACCGGCTGGTAAAATGCCCTGTATGGTTCATAATAAACTACTCTGTGTGACATATGTGGCCTCACATAATATCTGTGCCAGGGCCTGAAAACATATCTCGTGTTATATTGATTGATAAAACCAACATATCTCACGGGCTGGTTAAAGCTGTTATATCTTACCTGTAGGTTGCCAACTCTCACAATATGACCACGGTTATTATAGTTGATCATAACATTACCGGCCTGGATGATCCTTCCATAATAGTCATAGAAAACAGGAACATTCTCAATTTGTATTACAGCTCCATAATCATCAAACTGTACAAAGGCATCATAATTGTAACCTGCGTTATAGCTTACATTATACCCGGGGTGAGAGATATTCGCTATAGATGCATTTACAAATTGGGGATTGTAATGAAAATCAAATTCCCCATCTGGATACACCGCAAATTCTACTCCACCTTCTATAAAAATAAAGGCTTCCCCGTAGTTAGGTCGTATTATATTATTTGTTGTGGTTGCATAAGTCGTCCATCCCGCAAAGAATAAAGCGACTATAAGTGTAAAATTTTTCATAAGGCGCAAATTTAGGTTGTGGTTAATAATTGAATGGACGTCGTTAGTATATATAATACAAACTACGTGCCAAAACCTGAATTTACGGTCTTAACCCTTTGATAGTAGGGAGGTGAATGATTTATTTTATTTTAAAAAACTGATTTTCAATTATTTGAAAAGTATTATAATTTTTCCCGAAGATAGGGAGCTGTATAAGAACGATCATTCTTCGCAACTTCCTCAGGAGTTCCGGCTGCAATAAGATATCCCCCATTCTCACCACCTTCCATTCCCAGGTCTATAACATAGTCTGCACACTTTACAAGATCCATATTATGCTCAATTACAATAATGGAGTGGCCTTTTTCTATTAAAGCGTTGAATGATGTTAGAAGTTTTTGAATATCGTGAAAATGTAGCCCGGTAGTTGGTTCATCAAAAATGAACAGGGCTTTTTCTTTAGTGATTCCCTTGACCAGGAAAGACGCCAGTTTTATTCGCTGTGCTTCCCCTCCCGATAAGGTTGAGGAGCTTTGGCCCAGTTGGACGTATCCCAAACCAACATCCTGCAGCGGTTTCAATTTTTTGGTGATCTTCTTTTCCCCATTTTCTTTAAAGAATTCTATAGCATCATCTATGGTAAGATTGAGAACATCATCAATGTTTTTTTCAGCAAAAGTAACTTCCAGTACTTCCTTTTTAAATCGCTTTCCGTTACAA
>DATHWA010000411.1:0-5492 GCA_035461025.1 Gillisia sp.
ATAACACGTCCAGACTTTCCACTCTCCTCTCTCCTCTCTCCACACCCTCAACCCTACAACTGATAACCTACAACCGAAAACTTTTCCACGTTCAGACTTTCCACTCTCCACACTTAACCCCCAAACTCTACTCCGTGAACAACTTCCCAATGGAATAGGTTCGCGCCTTGCCACTTATGGCTACTCTGTCGGCAAGTAATTTGCAATGCAGGTTGCCGCCGCGGGCGGAGAGTTGCCGGGCATTCAGTTCTATTTTGTTGAGTTTTTCGCTCCAGTAGGGGATAAGGGAACAATGGGCAGAGCCGGTAACGGGATCTTCGAAGACCGAAGCACCAGGAGTGAAGAACCGCGAAACAAAGTCAGTTGATGTTCCCGGGGCGGTGAAGATGACCCCTCCCGTTCCCAGTTCCAGTTTGTCGAAATGCAGGCGATTGATCTCTATATTTTTTACGTCCTCTTCTTTTTCATAGATCAGAACATAATCCCTGGCCTTTAAAACCTCCAGCGGCTGGATGTTCAATGAATCTTCAAGCAGCTCCGGAAGTTTTACGGGCTCGGGATTGCGGGTAGGAAAATTGAGGGTATACATACCATTTTCCACCAGGACCTCCAGGTCTCCGCTTTTGGTTTCAAAAAGGATCTTGTTACCATTGTGTTTCCTTATATCTTTAATAGCGTGAGCAGCAGCAAGGGTCGCGTGGCCGCAAAGATCCATTTCCATTTCGGGGGTGAACCAGCGCAAATGATAGTTATATCCTTTATTGACAAAAAACGCAGTTTCCGCCACTGCATTTTCACGAGCTATTTTCAGCAAAAGCTCATCCGGTAACCATTCTGATAACGGTACCACACAAGCAGGATTTCCTTCAAAAATTTCATTTGTAAAAGCATCGATCTGGTATAGGTGTAGTTGCATATAAGGTCTAAATTTTTCTCTTTAAAGATACTATATTAAAAGCCCGGACCTTGACTCTATTACCGGACTAGAATGATTCCTTATACAGTATACAGTATACAGTATTCAGGGGATCCTGTACTCAATTCTAATATCTCAATACTCATTTCTCTTTCCTCCCCCAATCTTCACTTCAAGTTCATCCAGACGTTTTTCAATTTGCATGAGTTTTTCAATAATTATTATGTGGGTTTTTTTAGCATCTATACCAACGGGGCTGGAGTCACTGGAGATCTCTTTTTCGATCTCCTCATATATTCTTTTATCCATAATCTTATATTTTTAATTTTTCTTTGCAGAAAGAATTAAGATAAGAATTTTAGCTCAAAACCATCAGCAGCCAAGTAATATTAGAAAAAGATATTAATGCCAGATAGCAAATTTTGAACTGGTAGGGTTTTATGTGAGTAGGCAATAGGAGGGGGAGTTAAAAACTCTTGCGCACGAAGGAGGGTATTCTTAGCAACAGACTCGATATAAAAGTGCTACAGGGATATATTACTTTTCTTTTTCTGTGTTTAAAAATTTACTTATCTTAAATACTTCCTTGTTTAAAGAATCCAAAGATTCTTCAAGGGTTCTAAGTTTTCCTTTAAAAGCGAGTTCTTTATGAGGGATGAGTGCTGTGCTCACCTTACCCAGAACCAATAGTAATTTTAGAATTTTTGATTTTTTAATCTCTTTTTTATTTTCTTCATCTGTGTTATCACCCAGCATTTTAAAATATTTGTGATCCTCATGTTTGAAAAGGCGGGTTAGGAGAAATTCATCATCTGTCACAATAATTGCCACCGAACCATCTATTACATAATCCAGGTTTTTCTGATTTTGGCAAATAAGAACATCACCCTCATTAATGGTGGGTTGCATACTTTTCCCCTCAATCTCGATAAGGACACTATCCTTAGTGGGATTATATCCCGGGATGCGGTAATATTCAAAATCATCCATCACCTCTTCCTCGTGCGCACCTTTCAGAAATCCCGCATGGGCCTTAGCATTGATTAAAGGCAGGAAGCCGTTTTTTGTATTCATGATAATAAGGTTTTTATTTCCTGTTAATAAAAAATCCACGGTCACGTTATAAACTTTGCTTAGTGTGAGAAGATGGTCTACTGAAACCGCATTAACGTTGGCCTCTATATGCGAATAGGCAGCCTGCGTTATACATAATTTTTCTGATAAGACTGCCTGGGAAAAATTATGTTTCCTGCGTAGTTCTTTCAATCTGGTAATAATACCCGGTCTGTCTATCATAAAAATTCATCGTATAATTAATCCTTATAAATTACGATATTTTTTCCGGATTAAGCGAAATGAAGATGATAACCTTATGACGTTTAAACAATAGGAAAAATAGGATCTGGAAAGAAATTACAGAGACAATTCTTTAAAAAATACCAGTGCGAAGAGAGATAGGTTTGGCTAGTAGAGATAAAAGCGTTGAAAAAAGAGGATTTGGAATTTGGAGGCTGTATTGGATTGAACAATTAAATAAACATATTTGCTCTTTCCAGATTTTTACAATCAAAAAGCCTGGTTACGCAACTGTCTTGATTCTTGATTATAGTAGCCCCCTAAGCGGATTGGCAGGCGCAACGTGTTTTTTAAAGGGACTATGGGGGATTGGTGGCTTTTCTTCTGTACACTCCTAGTTGGGATGTTTTTTCTGAAGGAATTGAATAGTTGATTTTATAATTTCTTTGAGCTGTTCCCGGTTGATGTCGGAAAGTTTTTTGACGTAGATACAGGATTTCCCCATTTTATATTTGCCCAGGTCCTTCAGCAGCTCTTCCTGGCCGGAACAGCCTGAATATACATATAGCGAGATAGCGGCCTTTCGTGGTGAAAAACCTACAAGTGGCCAATCTCCTTCCTGGCGGCTTCTTTCAGATTTATAATGATAACTTCCAAATCCAATGATGGAATCGCCCCACATTTTAGGTTCATAACCTGTGATTTCCTCCATAAGTTTCAGCAATTCGAAGCTGTCTTCCCGTTTTTGATCTGAATCGGCAACAGAATTTATAAATTCCTGGACACTTGAGTCGTGCTGCTGAGTTTTTAATGCGGCCATACCTTCTGATTTAAGATCTTTAATTTAAGAATTTAATTAAATTGTAGGAATTAAGCAACAAATCCTAAGCATTAAATCCTTAGTACCAATTTCCGAATTCCAACCAACAAATTCCAAATTCCAGACACCAAATTCCAAAAATTAACAGAAAACAGAAAACAGAAAACCGACAACTGAACACTTACAACTTTTTTATACTACAACCTACAACCTACAACCAACAGCCACCCACTAAAAATTTGTGAATATCTCTTCTCAAATTTTCGTTGCAGACCTGTTTAAAATGATATTTTTGGCAGCCTAAAATTAAAGACATGAGCGTAACTTGGTATGAATGTAAGGTGAAATACAAAAAAACACACGAGACAGGAGAGCAAAAAGTAACTACAGATACCTATCTTCTTGATGCCGTATCCTTTACAGAAGCAGAAGCCCGAATTACCGAAGAGATGACTGCGTATACAAGCGAAGATTTCAGGATAATGAATATTAAAGTGGCCAATTTTTCTGAAGTTCATCCTTTCGAAAATTCAGATCGCTGGTTTAAGTCAAAGGTTTCTTTGGTTGCTCTGGATGAGGAGAGCGGAAAGGAGAGAAAGACAAACCTGTATATGCTGGTACAGGCCAATGACGTAAAAGAGGCTTTTGAGAACACCACCACAGCACTGGCAGAAACTATGGGAGAGTACTCGATCCCCTCTATCACCGAATCTCCAATTCTGGATGTTTTCCCTTATTTCACGGGAGAAGAAGAACAACTGGAGAAATTTAACGTCCTGGAATCGGCTGAACCTGAAAAAGAAGAAGTTTCAGAAGAGACAGAAGTGGTTTAAGCTTCAGGTTAACGTTTAAAAATAATAAGAACACCTCTCTTAATATCGGGAGGTGTTTTTTTATTTTTTATTGTTTAGTGATTGGTATTTGTCGTTAAGTGTTAATGGTTTGAAACTTAAAAGCGAATAAATGACTGGGAAAAAGAGCCATGAATGCACTAATTTTTTTTAAATTAATTAAAAGCGGTGTCGCTGAATTTGCCTCTCCTTAATTTTTCTGTGGTTGGATTCGGTGACAGGTAAGTTTATATTTTAGAGAATCTTCATTACCATGTATTCCGGGCGGAAGTATAAAAGTGGATTAAAACTAAAACACCCGCAATCGTTTCGGGACTACGGGTGTTATGTTTAGAAGATTAATTTTTATTGTCTCATCTGCAATTCCAAATCGGTTTGCGGTACTTCGCTTTCCTCTTTCAGGTAGGTGTTAAACCAACGCATCATACGTAGGTTGTAGTCATACCTTGCGGTGGAATTCCGGTTGCCATGTCCCTCCCCGGGATACAATACTAATCGCACAGGTGTTTCTGTCCGGGTTTTGATATGGCGGTATAATTCATAAGACTGCCCCGGGCTCACGCGAGTGTCCTCCTTCCCGTGCAGGATAAGAAGTGGTGTTTTAGCCTGATCGGCATAAAAAATTGGGCTGCGCTCCAGGTAAAACTCATAGTCGTCCCAGATCCTTTTACGGGAGTGTACCAGGTACATTTCTTCCGGAATATCGCTGGTTCCCCACTTGGAAATATTGTTACTAATACCCACAGACATTACACCTGCAGCAAACCTATCGGTATGACGGGTGGCCATCCAGGCGGTGGCGTAGCCGCCGTAGGAGCCGCCGGTAACCCCAACTTTATCACGATCTATGTTGTACCTTTCAATCAAAAAGTCTACACCGTCAATGATGTCATCAAATTCCTTTCCTGCAGGATCACCCTGGCTGGTCATGGAAAAGTCTACCCCTCTTCCGGTACTTCCTCTGTAATTAGGATAAAAAACAGCATAACCCTGTCCTGCACCTACCTGTCCCGGCATATTGTATCCGGTGAGCCATCCCTGGGAATAGTGAGCCTCAGGCCCTCCATGAACTACGGTGATCAATGGAAGTTGCCCGGAAGCATTCACAGGGTGGATAAGGAGACCTTCTATCTCCATTCCATCTGATGCTTTATAGGTTATCATCTCCTGTTTTCCCATTTGCTTCTCCTGTAACCAGGAATTGGAAGTTGTAATCTTTTCCGGGGAACCATTTGATTCTAATATAAACAGCTCATTAGGATGCTGAACAGTATTTGCTACCAAAGCCATCGTATTATTTTTTGCTGCGGAAAAACTTATGATATTAAGCTCTTTATTTTCGTGAGTCTTGTTCAGTTTACCATCCAGGTTAAGGGTTCCCAAAGACTTGTAAACACCTTCACTGGCCAAAAAGGCAATAGTTTTGTTATCCTTCCAGGATAAAGCTTCAAACTTACCTTTAAAATCTCTTTGTAATATGTTAGGACTGCCTCCTACAACTTCAGCTATGAATATACTTCCGTCTATTGGGTCGTGTTGATCTGCCCCGGCTATAAAGGCGATCTTTTTTCCATCAGGGCTCCAGGCTAACGCACCTAATTTCGCTTTA
>DATHWA010000412.1:0-3609 GCA_035461025.1 Gillisia sp.
TGTTATTCAGATACAGAGGATCCGCTTTACAAAAGTATTCCGTTCTTTCTAAGTACTTATAACTACGGAATCTTCTTCGATAACACCTATAAAACCGAATTTGATTTCGGGAAAGAATCAAATGATTACTTCTCATTTTCGGCACCAGACGGGGCATTCATCTATTACTTTATGTATGGCAAAGACATGAAGGAAGTGATCCATAGCTATACAAAATTGACCGGGCAGCCCATAATGCCGCCTAACTGGGCACTGGGCTGGTCCCAGAGCCGCGGAATGCTGGTAACCGAAGATCTCACAAGAGAAATTGCAGCAGAGTATAGAGAGAGAGAAATTCCCATCGATATTATTTACCAGGATATTGGCTGGGTTGAGGGGCTGCAGAATTTTGAGTGGAGAAAAGACAGGTATGAAGACCCTAAAAAAATGCTTTCAGATTTAGCTGAAGATGGATTCAAAGTTATTGTTTCTCAGGATCCTGTAATCTCTCAAACTGTGGAAGACCAGTGGCAGGAGGCTGCAGAAAAAGGGTTTTTGGCCACCGATTCCCGCACCGGGAAAGCCTATGACATGCCCTGGCCCTGGGGCGGAAATGCCGGCGTAGTAGACTTCACTAATCCTGAAGTTGCCGATTGGTGGGGAGAACTTCAGCAAAAACCGCTTGATGATGGGGTAAAAGGCTTCTGGACAGATATGGGGGAACCGGCCTGGGCCAATGAGGAAGATACAGACAGGCTTTTCATGAAACACCACAAAGGTATGCATGATGAGATCCACAATGTTTACGGATTGGAATGGGACCGTGTGGTAACCGAGCAGTTTGAAAAACGAAATCCGAATGAGCGTGTTTTCCAGATGACCCGCGCCGCCTATGCCGGGATGCAGCGCTACACCTTCGGCTGGAGTGGAGACAGTGGAAACGGGCAGGATGTGGCAGATGGCTGGGAAAATCTGGCGAACCAGGTTCCTATGAGCGTATCTGCAGGTCTTGGATTAATTCCCTTCTGGACTACCGATATTTCCGGTTACTGTGGTGAAATTAGGGACTACGAGGAATTTTCAGAATTATATGTGCGCTGGTTGCAATTCGGGATCTTTAATCCGTTGAGTCGTGTGCATCACGAAGGTAACAATGCGGTGGAACCCTGGCTTTTTGGGGAAGAAGCAGAACGTATTTCAAAAAAAGCTATTGAATTAAAATATCAATTACATCCTTATCTCTATACATATGCACGGGAGGCTTATGACACCGGTCTGCCAATAATGAGACCATTGGTGCTCGAGTATCCTACAGAGGAGGAAACTTATAATATGGACGATCAATTCCTGTTTGGAGAAGAAATTCTGGTTGCTCCGGTGGTGGAAGAAGGAATAACATACAGGCAGGTTTATTTGCCAAAGGGCAACTGGATAGATTATAACGATACGCAGCAAACCTATAAAGGAAAACAGCGCATTGATTATGACACACCTTTGGATGTAATTCCAATGTTTGTGAAAGAAGGCGCAATTATTCCTAAAATGCCGGTTATGCCTTATATAGGTGCAATGAAAAATGCTCCCGTGATCCTGGAGATCTTCCCCGGCAGAAAAACATCAGAATTTACTTTGTATGAAGATGAAGGTACTACCAACGATTATAAAAATGATGAGTTTTCAAAAACCAAAATTGGAACCAGGCCGGGATCTTCAGAATTAAAAATAACGATAAACGAACCGGAAGGAAAAGGTTTCACAACTGAAAAAAGGAACTTCTGGCTGCAAATCCATCTTAAAGATACACCAAAGAAGGTCGATCTAAATGGCAATTCACTGGAAACCGCCAGTTACCAAAACTTGAAAAATAACTGGAATACCTCGTTTGATGAATCCGGTCATTATTATGATGAAGAGAAAAATGTGCTATTCATTAGAGTTCCGGATACGAAACAAAATCAGGAAATTTTGATTACAAAATAGTTTCTAAAATACTAAGAAGCTTCCAAACAAATAAGAATTATTCACCAGGTAAATAAGATAGTTGCCTGGATGATCTATGAAATGCAAAATGAAAATGAAAAATTTTAATAAAATCGCAGCTATAAGTATTCTGGCTGTAATTATAGGTTGTGATACAGGAGAAGAACAAGGTGAGGATGTTCTTTACAAGTCAAATGAATATACTGTTTATCGTGACAGGGTAGAGCAGGGAGATTACGTGGGGAGGGTGAATCCTTCAGGAGAAATGACCTCGAATTATCAAAGTCCGGCGACAGATGACTTTTCAAATGTGATAAGCTTTAAATTGACCATAAATGAGAAGGATATTGAACTTCCCTCCGGAAATGATCACCACGTTAAAATAGAAGATGGAGCCCGGGAGTCCCCAGTATATGTATTTGGAGTGGGTGATACTCATACCCCGGAGGATACAGGTGATAAACTTCCGGCAAATTATGAATATACTTTTAGGGCAGATATGAATCCCGTGCTGGAAGAGTTTGAAGAAAAAGGCTATTATGAAGCTTTCGACGGAACCCGCATTGCAAAACAGGATTTCAAAGGATTTTTCATAGCCGGGGGTGCAGCCCCTCTTACCTGGGATTTTTCAAATCTGGAGGAAAACAACCTCAAGATGACAGATGAGGACGGGGATGGGATCTATGAAATCACATTAAATATGAACCCTTATGACCCTTCAGAAAAGGAAGAAAAATCCTGGAAGGTAAGTGAGGATATATCCAAAAAACCAACATTTTCGTCTGATATTCCCCTTGTTGATGCCCTTTACAAACTTTCTACTGAAGAGGCCTTGCTGAATATTGAACCCGACAGTACGTTGCGCACCGGTGCCGAATGGAGCGGTGTATGGACGCGTGACATTAGTTACAGCATTTATCTTGCGTTTGCATATCACGAACCGGAAGTGGCCAGGATAAGCCTTATGAAGAAGGTGAACAGGGATAGGATCATCCAGGATACAGGTTCAGGTGGAGCCTGGCCTATTTCTTCAGACAGAACCGTATGGGCGGTAGCTGCCTGGGAACTTTATAAAGTTACCGGAGACCGGGATTGGCTGGAGGAGAGTTTTGCTATTATTAAGAACACCCTGGAGGATGATTTTAAAACCATCAAAACTGAAACAGGGATGTATAAGGGCGAATCTTCATTCCTTGACTGGAGGGAACAAACCTATCCTAAATGGATGTCAAATATGGATATTGCGGAATCACAAAACCTGGGAACCAATGTAGTCCATTACCAGGCACATAAGGTATTGGGTAAGATGGCAGAAGCCCTGGGAGAGGACAGTGACGAACATAACCGTCGTGCAGAGAATATAAAAAATGCGATCAATGAACAGTTGTGGCAGGAAGATAAAGGCTACTATGCGCAATATCTCTACGGAAGAAAATATATGAACGTTTCTAAACGTTTTGAGGCTTTAGGAGAATCTCTGGCTGTTATTTTCGATGTGGCAGATGAGGGCAAGGCAAAAAGGATCGTGTCAGAATCTCCTGTTACTGCTTATGGAATAACTTCCATTTACCCCCAAATCCCTGAAATTCCACCTTATCATAACAACGGGATCTGGCCTTTTGTGCAGGCATACTGGAACCTTGCTGCAGC
>DATHWA010000413.1:0-4401 GCA_035461025.1 Gillisia sp.
TGGATATTGCTGTGGCAAATGCAGGCTTTGGTGTAGGTGGAAAAATAGAGAGTCTTAGTGCTGCCGACTGGAAAAGGCAAATGGATGTCAATGTGGTGGGAGTAACCAGTACCATTAAATATTCTTTGCCCCATTTAAAAAAATCTAAAGGCAGCATGGTATTGATAGGAAGTGTTGCAGCAATGGTTTCCACTCCTCAAAGTGCGGCATATTCTGCATCAAAAGCAGCGGTGAGGACTATAGGGCAGGTGCTGGCGATGGAACTAAACGGAAGTGGTGTTGCCTGTACAACAATCCATCCCGGGTACATAGAAAGCGAGATTGGTAAAGTTGATAAAAATGGCATCTATCACGCGCACTGGGAGGATAAACGGCCGGGGCATCTAATGTGGCCTGTAGATAAAGCCGTAAGTGTTATGCTTAAAGTGATTAAAAAACGAAAAAGGGAAGTGGTTATCACAGGGCATGGAAAGGTGTTAGGCTTTTTCGGAAGACATTTTCCCTCACTTGTTCATTGGGCAACAGTGAGGAAATATTTGCCGGGGATGAACTAGGGAACCGGGAAATTCCAAATTCCAAGCACCAAATTCCAAGCACCAAATTCCAAATTCCAAGCACCAAATTTCCAAAATAGAAAACATTCAAAAACTTTCTGGTATTTTTAATCTTCAAAAATTATCAATTAGGGAAATAAATATCTTATGCAACTCAAATTGCAAATTATAGTGAGTAAACTATTTATAGCTGGAGTTTGATTCATTCTTTCTCATTTTCCAATCGCTCTATCTTATCTAAGAAATCTCTCATATGTGGAAAATGAAAATTATATATCTCATCCAAACCTGATAATCCTTCCTCCACTACCGTGTCCATATTTGATCCAAAAGCCCGTTCAAAAGTTTCATTTAATTTTTGAGAAGAATCTGTTTCTTCAAGGATCTGCCGTAGGTTTTTCAACCTTTCTTCATCAGCTGCCAATTCAGCAAAATATTTTTGAGCCTGTTTATCCCCGCAATGGTCAGATAGGGCTAGTTCTTGAATTCGTTCGGGTTCCAGGCGTCTAAGATCCAGGTTTGTTTCTTCCCACAAAGGATTATATAATCGCAGAGCGGGTATATCTATGCGTGCTTCAGGATCTGAAAAAAAGTGCGGCCTCCAGGCATTTCTGGCACCGGTGCGTTGTTCCCATTTCTCTGCTTCTTCCACATCTGCATCACACACTCCCCGGGCATAATTCTCCTGAAAAGCTATTATCTCAGGATCAATTATTTGTCCAAAAATTCGGGGATTCCCAATATAGATCAATCCCGCAACCCTTTCAGGATGATGCTCTGCAATCCAGGTCATATCCTGATTAGCAGGTATCCTTCCTACCAGGACTGCCCGATTAATTTCCAGGACATCCATCAATCCAAGAAGATCTTCAGCCTGGGTGGCCACATCATATCCATATCCTGTGTCATCAGATTTTCCCCAACCTCTTCTCACGGGTGCGAGTACCCGGTAATCATCAGCAAATCTGGCTAGCCAGGCAGCATGCTGTGGCTCTTCTTCCTCAATGCTGAAGTAATCGTGAAAATCCTGAAGAAAAATTACCGGAAGTCCTTCGCTACCAAAATCCATATACTGCAGGCGTATGCCACGGGTTTCGACATACTTACTTTCGTAAAGTTGATTTACACTGTCTTTTTTTGAAGTAACCCGATTCCTTTTTCCCAGATCTCTCACTGAGTCTGCTGAATTCCGCATCTCCACCCGGTTGTTGTCACCTTCAATAAAAACAGCAGCAGAAGCAATGTCTTCAAAGGTGTTGTTGGCGATCTCATTGTCTTCGCTGCCGGGAGAGAGCCAGATGCCGGAGCCGTTTGCCTTGGACCATCCTAGCGCATCATTTCTGATATCCATAATATTTCCGGGAAATGGCTCTCTTTCTGTGATTGCCTCAATATTATTATTCAGTATCCTGTTGTTTGAAGAATACAGGATTTCTATTCCCAGACCTTCTGCTCCGCTTATTTGATTGTTTTGAAGTAAATTATTTTCAATAAAGCTTTCTTGTCCTGGAGCGTTATAACCAAGGGCCTTTGGAAAGTTCAGCAGTGCGATAGGAACTCCTACGAAGGTTGAATCGAATTCATGGTTAAGATCGAAATTTTCGGGGGAGAGCACTTTTGCCCGGCGAATATTTATAGTGTTGTCCCGGATAAGATTTTTGCGCAAACTTGTTCCCGGCTCAAATACTGCAATACTAATTCCCTGATGATAACCTTCGATCTTATTATTCGAGACAATATTTCCCGATCCTTCCCGCAAATAAGTTTCATCTACATCCTGCAAGGGAAGAGGTGGACCAATTTTGATTGCATCCCAGGGAAAACCATAAGCAGGTATTTCTTCGGGGGTGGGTACTGAAAAAGTATTGTCCAGGAGATGTACTGTATTTCCGTTGATAGAGATGCCATGCCAGTTGTTGATGAAGCGGTTGTTCCGAATTATAGCCGGTGCCTCCCAGTCCCCGTTCGTTCTTATTCCACTGTTGGAACTCCTGAAAGTGTTTTTCTCCACCAAATGGCCACCTCCGGTATTGTATATGGCAGACCCTTCAGTGAAAGTACCATCTGGCATTTCATAATTTATTCTTTCATTGTGGCAGCAACCCAGGTGTAGAGCCCAATAAGCATATTCGAAAGTAAAACCGCGTACAGTTTGATTTTCCCCTGCCAGTTCCAGTCCATTGCAATTCCTTGAAGCGAACTTCCTATCTCCCATTTCCTCAGGTTCGCAGCCGCGAATTGTAGTTCCATTAGGGTGACCAAGTATTTTAACCCCGGGAACTGTAATGCTTATCATTTTTCCCACCAGATAGGTGCCATACCCAAATTGGATGATTCCGCCGGCCTTTACATCCTCCAGTGCGGCCTTAATGCTGACCCGGTCGTTTTTTTTATCGCCGGTGGCCGGAGCGACAAAAACAGTGTCAGATGCCTTATCAATAGGTTGAATTACAGGTTTCATTACCTGCCATTGTTGTAAAGTTTTTTCAGATCCTACTTCAAACGGAAACAAGGAAATGTATAAAAAAAATACAGAAAATAATATGTCAAAAGAAACCCTCATCTCAAGCACGTTTAATTTTTGGCTGTTGATTCTTTCGGAACCTTATATTAAATAAAAAACTATATGTAAACTCGGGGCCTATTTAGTTGATCTTAAAATAATCACGAGCGGGAGGATAAAAAAGGAACAGCTATTTGGCTGTTTACGACTGCGAAAGAATAGGGCGAGCGCAGAGGTTCTTATATAAGTATGAAAAGAAGAATTACCTGGAGAAAGTAGCCCTTTTTTTTAAATTAAATACAAGATAATAAATTCATCCTCAATTATTTATAGACAAATAGAAAAATTCTTCCGGAAAGGTTTGCTAAGCTGATTTTTAGAAGAGTTTTTGGGATTTGGAATTTGGGTTTTGGGCTTTGGAATTTGGAATTTGGGATTTGTTTTTTAAAACTCCAGACAATAAACCGGGAAGCCAACCTACTCCACACGCTGCAAATCCAAATCCTGAAAATCAAAGCTAAAATCAATATTTGGCGAGATCCCTTTCATTTTAATACTTTGTGCTTTCCCCTTGTCATCCACATCAAAGATCACAAAGGCATCGGCGTTCATATCCTGGTATTCCCATTTTACTGCAAAGGTGTGGTCTTTGAATAATTGTAATGGTCCGTTGAGTTTGGGAGAGCGTTTGGAGCTTATCCACAATTGTCCGTTTTTCATATGTACTTCTACTTCACCAAACCAGTTGTCCCGGTAGGCGCCCATATAATTTTCAGAATTCACTTGAGACTGATCGGCATTGTTTACTGTTTCCCAGGCTTCCTTAGTTACTTCATCTCCCTCACCTTTAAGATTTAGAAAGTTTTGATAATTCAGTTCCAGCCAGTTATTATCATCCAATCCCATATAGCTATCCAAAATGGTATTCACAACAGTGGAGAACACTCCGGCCCCGCCACTTTCCGTATTCGTTAGTACCACTACTCCCATGTTGCGGTCCGGTAGCAAGGCGACTTTAGATAGCATTCCCGGGAGTCCGCCGGTGTGGGACACTTCCAGATCCCCTTTTTTGTCGGCCAGGAACCAACCTAGGCCGTAGCCGGCAAAATGGGAATTATAACGTGCGTAGCTTTTAGGTTCAATAACGGTATGAACTTTCCACATTTCCCGGTGATTTTCTTCAGAAAAAAGCCTTTTATCTTCTCCGTATTTTCCTTTGTTAAGCTGAAGGTTCATCCAGGTAGACATATCAGCCACATTGGAGAACATTCCGCCGGCAGCGCCATTGATGCTTTTTATAATATGCGGAATTTCCCGAATTTCTCCATATTCTGTAGTATGAGG
>DATHWA010000414.1:0-4058 GCA_035461025.1 Gillisia sp.
AACCTCATTTAACTCCGTGGTTAACATAGCTTAGGTTCTAATAAAGGACAATTATCCAATACAGAAAAATCCATCGGCAAACGATTCGAGATCATGCGACCTGAGCGAAGCGAACAAAAAACTTTTCTAACGACTAGCGTCTAAAGACTAACGACTGCAACCCCAAACAACAAACCCCACCTAAATAACGAGCAAATCAGAATAAAAGTCCTGTTAGGGATTCTACTGTCCGGATAATCCAGGTCCAGACTCTAGTCTCTAGACTCCAGCCTCTTCTTTAATCGGCATTACGAAAGCAAAAGTAGTTTCCTCTTCGTTGGAGGTTACTTTAATGCTACCATTATGGGCATTGGCTATTTCCTGTGCTATGTATAATCCAAGGCCGAGGCCTTTTTTTCCGGTTTTAGCCAGATCCCTGGTAAAGGGCTTAAACAGGTCATCTACAGATTCCCCGGGGATTGGTGTACCCTGATTGGAAACCTCTAAGCGAAACTCTCCATCTATGCACGTGGCTTGTACTTTAATAGGATTAGTCTCATCTCCATGGGTATCTGCATTACTAAGAAAATTGGAAAATAGCTGGGCAATCCTGTTATAATCACAATTCACAGGCTCGTCAATATCAATTTCCATATAGATCTCACGAGTTGGTGATATGGCTTTGATCTCTTTAACCACTTGTTGCAGGGATTTTTCAAGTAAATCCAGGTCTTCTGTTTTCTGAAGGATTATTCCTTCTCCCAGCTTACCTCTTGCAAAATCCAGAACATTATCTATTAATGCCTCCATCCGGAAAGAAGTAGACTTGATCATAGCAGCATTGCGCTGTACCATTTTTTCCTTGGAGAACTTCAGCAAAATATCTGCGCTCATGCGCGTAGTGGCAATAGGGTTTTTAAGGTCGTGGCCCAGGATAGCAATAAATTGTTCCCGCAATTCAGCTTTTTGAAGCTCATCTTCAAGTTTTTCTGCAGCCAATTGTTTTTCTTCAACAGCATCCAGGTGGAAAGAAATAAGTTCAGAAAAAAGAGAAAACAATCCTTTAATCTCCTCTGTAGATACTTTTGTCGGTTTTGGATCCAGGGCGCAAAGGGTTCCAAAAAAACTTTTATCTTTTCTATAGATAGGTACAGAAACGTAACTCTGAAAATTAAAAAGTGCAGGTACAGGATGGTCAAAATATTCCTTGTCCTCTCCTACATTATCTATATATACCGGAAGGTTAGAGGTCCTAACCTTATTGCAGATGGTATTCTCAATAGGAAGTTCATCACCGGGTGTAAGTCCAAATGATAATGAATCCTTTACGGAGCAGGTGATCCATTGATCTTCTGTAACCCTCGCAATGGCAGCGAATCCCAATCCCGTGGTGCTGCACACCACATCAAGAAGTTTTGAAATAATAGGGATTTGATTTACTGAAGCAACATCTCCTAATAAATCCGGTTGTTTTGATGGTGAATTGATCTTAATGTGGGTCTTAAATGGTTTCGTGCTAAATTACTGCTATTTTCTGAAACTTGCAAAAGGGTAGTTTTAGTGAGAATTACATGACCGCTTGCTCTCTTGTACTATTTTTATTTAGAAATTAAAATTCCTGGTCCAGGATCATAACTCTTTCTTTTCGCCTTTCTATTCTTTTTCTGTGGAAATCAAGATTATGATATATACTTAAACGAGGAATATGCCTGTGTTCAAAACTAGTTGGGCCATTATTATATCTAAAGGTCCACATATAGCCTGCCTGTATTTGGATATTCTCATTTAGTATGTAACCTAACCCAAGAAAAACCCTATTATCTTCCATATAATTATAGGTAATGGATTCCCCGGCCTGGATGAATATCTCTTCATAAAAAGATGCGAATAGTGTTTTATTAACAAGCTTATAATTGTTCAGCGGATAATATGCGGAGATCTTATACCGGAAACGATAGGTAAGCTCAAACGGGGATTCTTTAATATAATCTCTTCTCCAACGCTGTTCAAATCGAAAGGTGTGGTAAAGTTTGAGCCTGTCAAAAGGCTGCACAAGTAATACCTGTTGCCAGAGCCTGTATTGAGGTAC
Source organism: Gillisia sp. (assembly GCA_035461025.1). Classification (GTDB taxonomy): domain Bacteria; phylum Bacteroidota; class Bacteroidia; order Flavobacteriales; family Flavobacteriaceae; genus Gillisia. The sequence goes on from DATHWA010000414.1 coordinate 2,069, forward strand.
TACATTATCCTGGTTTGCAAGATCCTGTTCCGGAGCCCAGTATAAAGGTGTTACAACACCCGCTGTAAGTTCGAGTCTGTTATTAACCAGATATGTAAGCCCAAACCGCAGATAAATTTGAGCCATGTCATCAATGAAATTGGTGGTTCGCCTGTAGTGGTATTCACCGTAATAGAACATCTTTTCATTGAGACGATATTTAGTATAGGTACCCAGCCATAAACCCTGGGTATGGGTATAATCCTTTTCTGAGGTGAAAATGGGTTCTGCTTCTACTTGTGAAAACTGGGCTAATACATTTCCGGAAACTAGAACGAAAAAGATTGTGCAAAGTAATAGTCTCTTCATATTAAAGGCTATTTAGTAACTCAATACTCTCGTTCAATGAATCACTTCTAAGGAGGCGACGTTCCAGGCGCCTGGTATTTTTATCCTCCAGAAAGATCAACCTCTCCTGCATTTGCTGCACCAATTGGATTTCTTTGAGAACCTCTGTAGGTTCAGATGACTTTTCCCCGGCCCTTACAATGATTTTTTCAATAACTTCTTCGGTCACAAAGTTAAAAAGCCTTTTCTTTTTTCTTACCGGTACCTGATCACTAAAAGTAAATGGGTCAAAAGTATATTCTGTATAAAGCTCATCTATTTGCTCTCTTCGAGTAGCAATATTTATTGCAGTGGAATGAATCTCCTTCATAATTTCCAGGTTGATAAGCAAGGCCTGGCCAATAGAAATTTTGTCTTCCATACTTTCTTCCTGCAGGAATTTGTCCATTTGTTCTTTATAAACAATTTCCCCAAAATCCCTTCTGGTTTTACGAAGAAGATAATCCATTAAATTGTAGGTAGAAGGGAAAGCATACACACTATCCAATTCTTTCTTCCGCAGTGAAATATTTTCATTTAAACCGGAAACTTCCCTGGAGGTTTCCAGAGTTTCCACTTTTCCCGCTAATCTTTCTACCAGGGAATCGCCAACAATATTTCTATCTTTAAAGTTTTCTACAATATAATGTAAGAAGTTTTCAGGTTTTTCTTTTGGTTCATATTCAAAAACTCTGGTTTCCGCCTCAGTTACCACAGTATCGCGGGAAAGCATATTCCAGGCATAGTCCTTAAGCAATCCTTCTCTGTTATAATACTCAACCTGCTCCTTTCCCAGGATATTGTTCCAGGGGCGAATGTAATCATGAATTGCTTCCTGTTCCTCTATCCATCCTAAGATGATCCGGGTTTCTTCATCTTGCGCAAGATTTAAACTTTCAATTCTAAGGTTATTAAGCTCCTGTAGATTGGTACGATATTTTGCCTCTATTTTCGTCCAATCTGCAAGGATCTTGCGTTCGTCAGATGACAAAGGATAAAATCCCCGGTTAGCTCCCAGAGGAAGCTGGCGGGATAGATCAATATCCTGATCATAACGAAATATCTCCTCCAGTATTCCCATTAAAGCATCTTCCCCTTTTTGTTGCTCTTTGATATACCGCGAAGTACGGGGATATCCATCACTAAAATGTAAACTCAATGGTTTTCCTGCCAGTTCAACATTAGATTCTTTATTGGCTAGTGCTGCTTGCAAACCTTCACTTAATGGAAATTCAATTTTTTGGGGACCTTTACCATTGGTTTTAGTGATACTCAATAAAACTCCTTTATTATACTGGCGAATTTCCCTCAAATCATCCTGATGATAATTAAACCCCCATTCCCCAACCATTAAACCGTTATCCAACTGTCCATAAACAGATAGAATATCCTCATTTTCATCTGCAAAGAAATATTCAAATTCTCCGTGCATGCGGCCATTTTTAATTTCAGTTTGAAAATATTTAAGTCTTTTTTCCCGCTGCTTATCTGAATAAAGGGTACTTTCCAAAAGAATTTCCCCTTCTGGGAATCCATCCACGTAATTAATTTCGAGAAAATTATCAATCGTGTAAATAGAATAATCCAGGGCAACATCAGAGATGTTATTTATAGATACCAGATG